>JABIUH010000366.1 GCA_018701055.1 Woeseia sp.
CCCAACTCTTTACCTCTGTTTCAGCGTACAACTCAATCGAATGAGCGGTGTTTGGATAGAGCGGGTAGTCGCCCTTTCCGGGCACCCCACCCTGCTGGTCCCATAAGCCTATTGTTGGCCCCGCGGCATGGCCATGAAAACCGATTGGATGTGTATAGATCGATGCGGTTATTCCTTCGCGTTTCGCCTGCGCCAGGGTACGAGACAGAATCTCATTGCCACTTCGTCCGGTCTCGAATTGATCCGTCAGAATGTCCTGCAGACGATTGCCACGTTCTAGTGCGACCTGCAGTTCCTGCGGCGCCTCGGTCTCACCCGGCTTTAACACATAAGCGTGTTGCTGCGTATCGGTGTTGAGACGCAGATAGGTAATGCCAAAATCGACATGCAACAAATCACCCTGACGAATGACTTCTTCATCATGTTTCGTTGCCAATGACTGCTTCATATCGACTTCAGGTACGTCGGGTCGATCAATGGAAACCGATGGATGAAACCAGGTCGTGAGTTTCAGTTCGCGAATGCGATCTCGATACCACCATTGCACATCACTCGTCGTCGTTATCCCCGGCTGAATGACCGCGTCAGACAATCCTTCTGCGAGAATCTCGTGTGCGATACGCACTATTTGCTGATAGACCTCCATTTCATCTGGAGTGCGAGTTTCAAGCCAACCAATACTTAAGTCCTGCGCAGAAACCACTCGGTCATGGAACTTTGCTGGCAATGCCTCGTGGAACAAACGGTATTCGGTCTGAGAAATACCATCCGCCAGTGGAAATGTTTCTGAAAAATTCAGCCCAATTCGGCGCGGGTTGCGAGCTTCAATCAGGGATGCCAGATGGGCCCACTGTTCGCCATCACGTTCTTTATCCCAGGCTGCCTGAAAAGTTTCACCAACACCGTAGCGAGCAACTGCAAGCGTCTCCAGTGGCTCTCCATCGCCGGGATCAGTGATCATCAGAATGGTTGTTCTGCGAGCGGACTGCCAGGTTGAAGGCAGGAACGTTCGAATCACCGGATCCTCGTTGTATTCCCGAGAAACAATCACCCACATGTCGATTTCCGTCCGTTTCATAATCTCCGGCAAAACGGTCTGCACGCGTGTCGTGAGCCAAGCATCGATTATCGCAGCCCGATCGCGCATTGGCAGAACCAAGGGCTCCGCAACAACAGAAACCGAAAAAATTGCTGACGCCAGGACAAGAACAAGATTTTTATGCATTGGTATTTCCCCTTTCAATGGGATTGATTGTGCCGACAACCGTCCAAAGGAGCAAAAGAACGTTATTATTTGTCGTCACCAGACGAACGCCTAGTGAGAAAATCGATGCTTAAACTGATCCTGGCTTGCACGCTTATTTCAATTCACACCGCCTCGAATGCCCACGACCCATTGAGTGGTGCGTACGAACGCGTGTCGCTCACTAATGTTCGCACTGGAAAGTCGCCGGAGGCTGCAGATCGTCAGGGCCTATTGATTATGGCCCACGGTCATTACTCAATGATGACAATGAACCCCAGTCGCCGCGTACTCGACAATGACGAGGTTGCATTGCTGAATAGCGAACAAGAACTGGAGTATCTGAAGGAATGGCTGGACATCAATGGCCACACCGGTCGCTACGATGCATCCGACACTACATTGACTTGGTATCGGGACATCTCCGAAAATCCAAAGGAAGTGGGTACCGAATCGCAGTTGGGCTACGAGTGGATAGACAGGTTACTGGTGATTTATTTCACGCTTCCAAACGGCGACCGATACGATTGGGTATGGCGAAAACTTGACTAGACTCGTAAACGGGCTCTGACCCAGTTTTTTTATCTAGTTGGCCATGTCCAGATAAGCGGCGCCGAGTAGTGAATCGGCACTTCCGATCCGACTGTCGCTGTTCCAGCGTGCATCGTATTCCGTCGTGAGTCCTGCCGCCTGAATTTCCGCGAGCGACGTTCCCTCACGAATTGCCGCAGCAACACGATCCCGAATAACGACCAACATATCGCGTACCGCTCTGACATCGGCAATATCCGAAACCACCCCGTGGCCAGGCACAATTTTAGTGTTTTCGTCCGACACTTCGATGAGCAGGTCATGGGCGGCAATGGTGCCGAGAAAGCTGCCGCCATTACTGGCATCGATATAGGCGTAGGTCGTCGTGCGATAAACATCGCCAGTGTGGACCACGTTTGAGCCCTCGAACTGCACAAATACATCGCCGTTGGTATGGGCATTCGGCACCTTGAACACATGCACTGTTTCGCCATTGATATGAAACGATATGTCCTTGCTGAATGTTATGAGTGGTGGCTGTTCGACCTTGCTCGCAGCAGCCATCTGGCTGCGAACATTGTCATGACCGAAAATCGCGACACCCATTTTCCCGAAATTTTCATTGCCACCCGTATGATCCGGGTGCATATGCGTGTTGATAAGAAATCGTAATGGTTGATCAGATACCGTCCGAACCGCCGCCACGATTTTATCCGTTAGCGGCGCATACTGATCATCGATGAGAAAAACACCATCGTCACCGACGAACAAGCCTATGTTGCCACCCATGCCTGCAATGTAGCTGATATTGCCTGAGACCCGATGAACGGTCATTTCCACGCTGTCGAAATCCTGCGCGATAGCGATCGTAGGCAGGATTAACGCGAGGCACACCGGCATTAAGCGAAAAATTTTCATGATATTCATCCTCAAAATTAACTTCGAATAACGGCCGCCATTCAGGCCAGATAGCGTCTAAACTATTATGTCATGGATGTGCCAGGAGCGGTACGTTCGAGCAAAAAATGGCCTGTCGATCACGCGTCTTTAGACCGGTGACAAGCCAACTGCGGTATTATGCTAGACCATCTTGTATCTGAATCCGCTCAGTTTTAATCGTCAGGGGGAAGCATGAACCGTTTTCGAGTCCTTATTGCATCGCTACTAATCATAATAACCAACCTTGGGTTCGCCCAGAATGAAGTCATCGAAGTTGAAGGTCCGCCCCCAAAACTGACTGGTTTAAAAGCAGAAGCTGCGCAATTGGTTGGCGACAATCAGAAACTGACGCAGGAAATCGTCGATAGCCTATTTTCTTTCTCCGAACTGGGTTTCCAGGAGTTCGAAACACAGCGCTATTTGACAGAAATTTTGGAAGAGAATGGATTCACGGTTGAGCACGGCGTATCGGGAATTCCAAGTGCCTGGTGGGCAACCTGGGGTAGCGGCAAGCCTGTTATTGCGTTGGGGTCAGATGTTGACGGCATTCCCAAGTCCTCGCAAACGCCGGGTGTCGCCTATCGCAAACCGCTTATCGAAGGCGCACCGGGACACGGCGAAGGCCACAACTCCGGACAAGCGGTGAACATCACCGCCGCGCTCGCTGTTAAGGAAATCATGGAGCGCGATAATTTACCGGGCACTCTTGTGCTGTGGCCCGGCATTGCCGAGGAGCTGGTTGCAACGAAAGCCTGGTTCGCGAGAGACGGCCGCTATGATGGGGTTGACGCGGTCTTGTTTACGCACGTATCCGACACGATGTCGGTGAGCTGGGGACAAGCTACCGGTACGGGACTGGTCTCCGTTGAATATACTTTCGATGGTGTCGCAGCGCACGGTGCGGGCGACCCATGGAAAGGAAAGAGCGCTCTTGATGCGGTGGAATTAACCAATATTGGCTGGAACTTTCGCCGCGAACATTTGCATCCTTTGCAACGATCTCACTACGTCATCGTCGATGGTGGAGATCAACCTAACGTCGTCCCATCAAAGGCATCTGTTTGGTACTTCATTCGAGAAATGACCGCTGAAAAAATTAGAGAAAATTTCGCGATACTGCAAACTATTGCTGAAGGCGCAGCGATGATGACCGATACGAGTGTATCGCGACGCATCATTGGCGCTGCCTACCCACGTCATTTCAACAAGCCCATCGCAGAAGCAATGTACGAAAATATTCGCGCGGTTGGCATGCCTGAATGGTCAGAAGATGACCAAGCGTTTGCGCATGCGTTCCAGGAGTATATGGAGGCCGAAGAAGTCGTCGGCTTGAATACCGAAATCGAAGAACTACAGGCACCCCTGGAGGAACCAAAATCCGGCGGCTCCGATGACATCGGCGATGTCTCGTGGAATGTACCAACGGTAACCTTGCGCTTCCCGTCCAATATTGACGGCAGTACGGGCCATCACTGGTCAAGCGCGAATGCGATGGCGACGCCAATTGCACACAAAGGCGCCACAGCAGGTGCCAAAGTCGTGGCGGCAACAATGCTGGACTTGATCCAGCAAGAATCTTTGGTCGACAATGCGTGGACGTACTTTCGTGATGAACAAAGCGCGAACGAAACTTACGTTTCATTTGTTGGCGAAACGGACAACCCTGCAATTGAAAAGAACGCTGAGATTATGAATGCGTATAAGGACCGGCTGAAAGACTATTACTATGACCCCTCCAAATACGACACTTACCTCGAGCAACTGGGCATCGATTATCCGCAACTAAAAGACCCTGACGCCGAGTAGTAAGCGATCAAAAAAAAGTTTGTCATTGCGTTAATGGTGGCCTCGCACCGTTGGCTCTGCAGGCAGCAGACACACTAATTGAAGGGGCGATAAACGGTGCATTGGTTCGTTAAACGCATGGAATGGAAGGGAGTTCGAAAATGAAGTTTGTCGTATTACTCGCATTGTTCTTGGCAGCGGTTTCCTTCAGTGATGAAACCACTAACAAATGGCGCCACGAAACAGCGGACGACGCCGCAAGCTACACCGAAGTCTTCGTGTTACGCCAGAACTCGTCCGCCACAATTAAAGATGCATCCGCCAAGAATGATGTGACTCCGCAGCTCGAATTTCGGTGCTCCTCCGGAGATCCAACCGTCACGGCCAGAATTGACTGGCAACGTTTCATCTCGTCGTTCAGCACGGAAGCGGGCTTCAAAGTCGATGGCGGGAAATTTACCTGGTTGAAATGGAAGGTCGACTCGTCTGAAAAAATCACCATAAGCCCGTCGGCCGCAGACAGTCAGCGTCTAATGGATTTGCTTGGCAATGGGAAAGAACTATTGGTCGACATATCACCGTACTCAGCAGCGCCTGTACAAGCTTATTTTGATATATCGACTTTGTCGGCTGAGTTGTCGTCACTGACTGCAAACTGTCAGTAAGCTACTTGCTAGTGTAGGTAGCCATTCAGGGCGGCGTTTTCAGGAACATCAGCGAACGTATCCCATTCCAGAAACGTACCGACAGGGTCGTAGCCGACAAACACGCGTACCAAACCGCCACCCTCGTCCAAAATTTCCGGTGTGCGGAGTTCGAACCCCGGCATATTCACTGCGCGGTCCCACCATGCATCAACATCCGTGGAAAGGAACGACAATGTCATGCCGGCCTTCTCCGTCGGTGAATGCAATTCATCAGCGCCTTCCACAAGAAGCAAGAAACCGCTGTCAGATAATTGATAGGCGTCAACACCTTGCAAAAGCCCAATCGGCCTAACGTCAAAGAACTTCTCGTAAAATGGTCGGATCTGTTGCAGATTGTCGAAATAAGCAGAAAACGCAGTCGCCCGAATACTCAGGCGGCCTGCAACGTTTTCCAGTCTTGCTTCAACCGGGTTCGCGGCAGCAAATGCCGGCACAAATGACACATGACCCGAGTGCGGATTAAAGCGCATGAACTTCAGATCGTAGCCCCCAGGATCGATCGCCACAAAACTATTTGACGACTTGTCTTCATGTGGAACCCGCATAGCGACATTATGTGCCACTAAATGCTCATTCCAACGTGTCAGTTCATCGGTAATAAGACTGAGAGTGACGGTCTTTGGCTCATCAACGGAATGCATGCCTTCGCTCGCACGCACGCACGCACCAAAGTAAGATAAGACGCGCTTGCAACTCGCATAATTTTTGCGAAACCGTAATCAACGACTGTCTCGAAACCGAGCGTGTCTCGATAGAACTCCCATGCGACGTCAACGTCGGCATAGTAGTAGAACGCGTTGGTCGCAATGATATCGGGTCGCTGCGCTTTGACACTTGAGCCTGCACAGGCTGCCATGATTGCAGCGGCCGATAGCGCTGCAACAATACGCTTTATTCTATTCGCTTTCGTCTTCAACGCCCAAACGCTTGTGCATGATTGGACTGGTTGTCGTGTACTGAACGTGCACTTTCTTATCCGGCTCAAGGCGCTGCTTGATCGCAAATGCGGCAAGCGCTGCTTCGTGAAAGCCGCAAAGAATTAATTTCTTTTTGCCGGGATAGTGGTTGATATCACCAACCGCATAAATACCGGGTTCCGAGGTCTCAAATTTTTCTGTATCAACGTTGATCGTCTTGCGATTGATATCGAGACCCCACTCCGCAATTGGACCCAATTTCGGCGCCAGGCCAAAAAATACCAGAACATGATCGGCTGCAATTTCCTGAGCTTCGCCGTCCTTCGGTTGCACAACAATTGAAGTCACCTGCCCATTCTCGCCGTGAATTGCGGAAGCCTTCGCGTTGCGAATCTCATCCATCTTGCCGAACGCCACCAAATTCTCCATCTTTGAAACTGAGTCAGGCATTGCTCTGTATTCGTCGCGGCGATGGACGAGGGTAATACGTGCAGCCGTTCCGACGAGCTCTAAAGCCCAATCCAATGCGGAATCGCCGCCGCCAAGAATCACTAGGTTCTTACCCGCGAACTGACTCGGATTGCGAACTCGGTAGTGTAAGGATTGATCAACAAATTCCTCGGCATTGGAAAGTCGAATTGCCCGTGGCTGGAAAGACCCAACGCCCGCTGCAATGACGATCGCCTTCGAATTAAATTGCTTGCCGCCACTCGTTTCGACAAAAAACGTATCGTCGTCTTCCCGGCGCACGACTTGAACTTCCTCACCCAAATTCATACCGCACGAAAAAGGCTCAATTTGTTTGAGCAAAGCGTCGGTCAACTCTTCGCCGGTGCATTCAGGAATCGCCGGAATATCGTAGATCGGTTTGTCGGGATAAAGCTCTGTGCACTGCCCGCCCGGCTGACGGATAGAATCCACCACTTCGGCCTTAAGACCCAGTAAACCCAGCTCGAAAACCTGGAACAGGCCACAAGGCCCTGCCCCCACAATCACAACATCTGTCTTGACCACCGAAAACTCCATAATTCTTGCGGTGAGCATTGTCCTGCCAATAAGCTACAGCTGCAACTTTCCTGCGGCAATCAACACGAGGCACAGAGTTTGCGTACGCCCTATCCAAATTATCAAAACCCTTGCGGATGGAATGCCCTACTGCCACCTGCCCCTGTGCGCTCTAGTCTATCCGGCAATACTAGCTGTGATCTCATTGTGGTCGGTGGTGGCTACACGGGGTTAGCTGCCGCACGTCGATGGCATGAGCTAGAGCCAACGCACCAGATCAGCATCCTCGAGGGCAGCCGCACAGGCGAAGGAAATCCCGGCCGAAACTCTGGTTTCCTCCTGGAAGTTTCGCTGGCCAATGACGCAAATACGGCAGAGATCGACCGTATGCAGAAATGCAACGCGCTGGTCTCAAAAACGATGTCCGAATTGTCTGCATTGGTTCGGCGACACAAGATTGACTGCAACTTGCAACGTTCTGGAACCTATCGCGCCGCAGCTGGAGAGGCCGGCCTGCAAGCAATCCGTTCCTACGTGGCATTTCTTAAAGCGGCAAATCTGCCTTATGAAATTCTTGGTCAGGATGCGCTGCACAGCAAAATTGGAACAGATTTTTACCAGGAAGGCTTGTATTCACCTGACTGTTACTTGGTGCAGCCAGCTGCATTCATACGCGGGTTAGCGAACGCACTTCCAGAATCGATATCGGTATACGAAGAAACCCCCGCGCTAAAGGTATCTCGTTCGGGTAATGCGTGGCTCGTCACCACACCGACAGGCAGTATCACCGCTCAGTCAGTGATCATCGCGAACAACGCATTCGCGAAATCGCTAGGTTTCGGACGCTCTCGGGTCACTGCCATTTACACCTACGCCGGCCTAACCGATCCATTGCCAAGTGATCTACTCGCACATTTGGGGACTGAACGTTCCTGGGGACTGCTGCCTGCCCACAGACTCGGAAGCACCTTACGCCGTACCGTAGACAATCGATTCCTCATTCGCTCTTGCTACGATTATGAAGTCGAAACCGACAATCGCGCGATGGAAATAGTCCTTAAAGAGGCGTTGCAAAGACGCTTTCCGTTCTTAAAAAACACTCGCCTCGCGAACGTGTGGTCGGGTGCAACAGGATTAACATTCAACGGTGCGCCTAACTGGGGAGAAATTGAGAACGGCCTCTACATTTCCGCCGGCTGTAATGGTGGCGGCGTCGTTAAGGGAACATTGTTCGGTGCGGCGTTAGTGGATCTCGCCCATGATAGGGAAACAGCAGATATAGAAAACCTATTCGGTACGGCCAGCTGGATGCCGCCGGATCCCATTCGAAAGTTAGGATTCAAATTGATTTCATCGATGGAGCGTCGGCGCGGCATTGCCGAAATCTAAGCCGGCAGTTGTTTAGGGAACCTCTGCGTAGTCAAGTGAATCCGCTGCAACCTCTGGAAAAAACCGCGCCGGACTTGGTGACAAATCCAGCCAAAAATCTTGCCGACTTCTAAGGGCGACACCCGGAAAATCGACTCCTAGATTCAGTAGGTCGTTGATCAGTTGAAAGTGTAAGTGTGGCGGCCAATTGCCGTTGGTCGGGGGCTCGCCAACGGTCGCAATTTGCTCGCCAGCCACCACGCTTTGACCGACCAACAATTGATCAAGCACGTCGACCCCAAGGTGGCCGTACAGACTAAAAAACACAGCGTCCCCCGCATCTTGGTGGCGCAAAATCACGACCGGACCGTAATCCAACTCTTGATCGTTGTTAGCGAGATGCGCGACCGTTGCATCGAGTGGCGTATGAACCGGCGTGCCAGCCGCACAAAAAACGTCGATACCCATGTGGACCGTTCGCGTTTCGTCGGAACCACCGTTCGCGAAATTGTCGTTGCTGTACAGGTCTCGTGGCTCCGCATATCGGCCGAATGAAAATTGCGTGCCTGCTTCCAACATAGCCTGATCAATGAGTTGGCCCAATTCCTCCACTTCCAGTCCTGCAATACTGCGACCGCAAAGAGCCGCACCCCTACTCAAATCGAGGATGACGGCACGGCCATCTGTATGCACAACCGGCACCGGCTTCATGGCCGCAATACGACGCCATGCATGGAAGCACTTAACTGACCTTGTTCGCGGGCAACTTCGCCGTTCACGATGACGACATCGAAACCGTCGGCAAACCGCAATGGGTTGGGATAGCTAGCATTTTCTCGAATACTATTTGCATCAAAGACGATCAGATCGGCCTTCATGCCCGCTCTGATCACCCCTCTGTTTGATATTGCCAACACGCTCGCCGGAAATGAGGTCATTTTTTGAATCGCTTCCGGCAATGTCAACACGCCGTTTTCGACTACGAATTTCTCAATGATTTTGGCAAACGTGCCATGTCCGCGCGGATGAAAGCCCGTGGGACTCCCGTCTGAACAAACGCCAACAAATGGATCGCGAATGAGCCTAGTCTGTAGGGCATCGTTCATGACAAAGTACGCGCCATAGCTACCCTGTGGACCAATCACGTCTATCAGCACATCCTCAAATGGCATTTCCATTTCGTGCGCAAGCTCAGCAAGCGTTCGTCCTGTCCAGGGATCAGTTCCAAGTAAGGTCGCTTCAGGCCCATTGCGCCGATTCACCCGATCGCGAAGATAGCTTGCAAGTTCTTCCCGACGCTCAGATTTCGCCACGGCAAATTGTTCTGCTGTTTTCGCCCACACCGGGAATACGATCCCGATATTGGTGTAACTCGCGCTGTAGGGATAAATTTCGGCAGTAATATCTATTCCCGATGCCCGAGCAGCGGTGAGTATGCGAAGTATCTCGTCGGCACGTTCAACGCCCTTCCCGTACACCGATTTCAAATGGGAAATGTGAACACGCGCGTCTTCGCCCTGCTCCAGCAGCTCCGCAATTGATGCTTCCAGCTGATCGTCATCTTCGTTTCGCATATGACTCATGATCATGCGGTCGTTGGCACCAACGACTTTCGCCAATGAGCGCAGCTCTGCAACATCCGCATTTAGCCCCGGGTTGTATTCCAACCCAGTGCTCATGCCAAACGTATAGTCCAGCGTGACATCAAGCGCTTCCAGCATGCGCGCCAAATCTTCTGGCTCAGGTGTGGCAGCCATTCCGATGCCTGCTGCATTGCGCAGTGTTCCGTGACCCACAAACATGGCGAGATTTGTGCCGACCCCCTTTTCCGAGACTTGTTTCATCCAGGCGTCTAAAGAGTCCACGTCGGGGCTGGAACCATCCTGCCCGAGCGTGATGGTGGTAACACCCATTGCCAGAAAATTTTCGAATTCCGGCGTCTCCAACGGATCTCCATGCGAATGTAAATCGATGAACCCAGGTGCAACTGTTTTCCCACCTGCATCAACGCGACGGACAATGCGCTTCTCGAAATCATCTGCAGAAAATGATGTTGCCCCAACAAACACTATCTCATCGTCGACGACCACTACGTCAGCATCTACTGGCTGCCCACCCAATCCATCCAACACAGCACCATTTTCGATCACCAGATCAATTTGGGAATAATTGGGTAGAAATATTTCGGGCGAATCGCCGCAAGAACCTAGAACGAATAGCAGCGCGATTGGCGCAAGAAGCTTTTTAATCATTACTGGACCCGTTTAAGTCGGTGCGATAACGCTCGAACCAGGCAAGAATATTGTCTACCTTCGCGATTAATCGCGATGGACGACCAGCTATTCCATGCGGCGACCCGGGCACGCGAACCATCACAGTATCGACACCTTTCAGTTTTAACGCCTGATAAAATTGCTCCGACTCAGAGATCGGCGTGCGATAGTCCTCCTCGCCCGTAATCAGCATTGCGGGCGTCGTCATGTTGCCGACCAGAGAAAGTGGCGAGCGTTGCCAATAATGTTCCAGGTGCTCCCAGGGCATGCCGGGGAACTGGTGATAAATTTGGCCTATATACGAGTCGGCGGTTAGCGTCTTGCTGATCCAGTTGACGACGGGCTTCGCTACGGCCGCGGCATTAAATCTATCAGTCAATCCAATGGCATAGGCGGCTGCGATACCACCTGCCGAACCACCGGTGATAAACAAATTCTCCGCATCGATAATTCCCTTATCGATTACCGCATTGACGCCTGAATCGTGATCG
>JABIUH010000367.1 GCA_018701055.1 Woeseia sp.
AAAAGCCCGGATCGCTACAAAACTTATCGCTGGAGTTGCAGACGGGATAAACGACTCGAGAAAATATGGGGTTCAGACGGAGGTGGCTAGGCCGACCAAACAATTCGGGCAATTGGCAACTCTCGCGGTTCGCCCTCCAACCGGTGCAGTTAAGTTGTCAGCACGTACAACCGCGCAGGTGAGGAAGCCCGACGGTGTCAGTAGTTCTAAATTGAGTGCTAAGCAATAAAACTTCTGGGCTAAATTCGGATTATTGGAAACCATCATATTAACGATCGAGGCGCATCGAAGGGTTCCATTAAATATCGAAATACATTGGGACCGACGTTCGCTTGTGGCCGTTTGGTAAGGCTTCGGTAATTCGCACTATTAAATTGCGTCGCCATTGACTGTAGCTCAAACTGTACAGGACTAATATGGCCCAGATAAGCGTGCTTCTAGTTTCAGCGTATGGAGAACATCCGCTTTACCCTCGGGAGCAGGCATTGGGGTAATATCGTGGATATAGTCCGCTTGTGACCCAAATTGGAAGTTTCACGAACTTGGATGTAAATGACGATGAAGATAACAGAGACGATTAACCCTCTACGCCGAAAGCTCGTTGGATCACTGGGTTGCGGCGCATTGGCGCTGAGCATCACAGGGTTCGCTAGGGCCGCTGCGGAGTCCAAACGTATTGACGTTTGGAAAAGTCCGACGTGTGGCTGCTGCAAAGACTGGATTACTCACCTGCAGGCCAACGGTTTTTCAGTATCTAGTTTTGACGAAGGTAACAGTGACACGAGAAAGCGGTTTGGTATGCCGATTCGATTCGGCTCCTGCCACACCGCGGAAATTCAAGGTTACGCAATCGAGGGCCATGTACCGGCGAGGGAAATTAACCGTTTGCTGGAGGAAAAGCCCGACGCGATCGGTTTGTCAGTCCCTGCAATGCCAAGAGGTTCGCCAGGTATGGATGGGCCCGCGTATGGCGGAGCGAAAGATCCGTACGACGTATTAGTGATCGATTCAAACGGTATGGCGAGCGTCTTTCAATCTTATCGATGACGGGCTTCTGGTTGAGCGTCTGCTGCTGACACACAAGTGCTACTCACCGGATGATTGATAAGTTTCAACGAATTGCCCAATCCATGCAGATTCTGCGACTTCCAGCAATACTAGTCGGATCGATCTGCTTGGTGTCAATTGCAATTATTTTAGTGGGCGCTAGATCGGAGGAATTCGAACGGTTTATGACGCCCAGTCTTATTGGTTTCGTTTGGGCTGCGACCGCTTACTCGTTCATCGTCACTTTTCGCACAGTTCCAGAAAAGGCGGACAAGTCACAAAAGTTAATCGCTAGATTAAAGCAGAGAATAAGCCGCGGCTGGTACTGGTTTATAGCGGTAGTGCTCCTTGGTACAACGGTGGCTGCCTTGATTTTGACTGGCCGGCTTATGTCAATCTGGCTAAAGGACTACGTTAACTAACGTATCCGCTCGTTGAAGAGCTAGATCGGGAAATCATTGCCGAGATGAATTAGTGGGTTTTTGATTTTGATCTTCGCCTGCATTAAGAGCGACACTGCGGTATTGGCTATCCCATGTCGCGCTGTGGTAAATGGGTAAGGCCAACAATGAGTAGAATCAGCATAAACAGCGGTCCAATGAGGCGCCCCACCAGTCCCAGTCTTAATCTCAATTGGGGATAAATTTGACCCTCCAGTGGTTCCGGTCGTCCCATCGTTTTCGGACAATACTGATATCGCCAACCATATCCCGTAGTTCAACGTTTCCATCGACTTCCGTATTATTCAGTTCAACGAAGTCGGCTGTTTTAGCTTCAAGATTGCCGTCTATAATGGCATCGACGGCAATCAGCGATCCGCCTGCAAACAGCGTAACGATTCCGTTTACTCTGGTGCCGTTTAGCATGCATGGCTCGGCGACCATGAGCTCGACGTCCAGGGTCTCCGCACCGTAATTGGACTGACAAACTATATCGGCAACGAGAACGGGCAGCGATAGTAATGTTGAGAAAAGAATGGGTATTGTTGCCTTTAGGATCGCCACTTTTTATTTCTGACTTGCGCTGACGATGCAGCGATCAGTTTAGGACGACAAAACGTCACGACCACTCTATATTTTACATGACGATCGACATCAAAACATCATCCCGCAGCTCGTTGGTAGGGAATCATGCAGAGTTGGTGCGGCGCGAATGTCACGCGAATCGAATCCTTCTTGGCATGAGTCATACCTGGGCGGATCAACTTGCTCAATTGGGTGGTCCGACCTGCGGGTGTCATTCAGTCAACGGGTCCCTGTTTCTGATGAATATTCGATTCCCAAAGGTCACTGACAACTACCGGCTCGTCATTGCGAGCGTAACGAAGGAATCCATTGATATCTAATTTAAATGGATTGCTTCGCCGGCTACGCCTCCTCGCAATGGCGCAATTGTTGTTTTCATACTGCATCGTCCATTTGTGGGGCTTTGGTTTCCTTTAAATCATCAAGCTGAACGATCGCTTCGGCGAAGAGCGGACACACGGACGTTGGGCTGAGCTTGTCGTAAGTCGATCTATTGCTGTACCTCTTAGTTTTCCCTTGATTCAAAAATGTGGGTAGTATCAGGCTGTAAGTCAGCTTGTGAGCCGCAGCGGATTAAACCAACTTATAGACAGGCTCAAACTCAATAATTGATAACTAAGTCATTCCGAGGCAACTATGAGCACTTCACTGCGCGACACTATGTTTAATCTTTATAACTTCGCATATAAATGGTTTACGCCTTTTGTCTCACGTGGTGCTAAGCAAGATAAAATCAAAGCATTTAATAAGAGAAAACATCTTTCACGCGCTCACCTGCAAGGAGGGTCATCCGGTATCGGATTTCGTTCCACATTCATTGTTTTCTTACTGGCGGCATTAGGTTTATCAGGCACGGTTGTGGGGCAAGAAACATCTAACGCAACGGCTATTCCGCTCGACGACATGCAGTTTCGAATGATCGGGCCATTTCGCGGTGGTCGATCGATTTCCGTTACCGGTCATCCCACCGACCGCCTAACTTTTTATTTCGGATCGACCGGCGGTGGCGTTTGGAAGACTGTTGACGCGGGTCACAACTGGATTAACGTGTCCGACGGGTTTTTCGCAACCGGATCGGTTGGTGCACTCGCGATAGCGCCGTCCAGGCCCGAGACTGTGTACGCCGGAATGGGCGAGCACGCCATACGCGGAAATACCTCTCACGGTGACGGAATCTACCGGTCAGATGACGGAGGGGAGACCTGGCGTCACCTGGGATTAAAGGACACGCGCCAAATTTCCAATGTAATTGTTCATCCGACCAACCCAGACCTGGTCTACGTCGCAGCACTCGGACACGCCTGGGGACCGAACGAAGAGCGGGGCATCTACCGTTCGCGCGACGGTGGCACAACCTGGGACAAGGTCCTCTACATGAACGAGGACGTCGGTGCTGGCGATCTCGAAATGGACCCGTCTGATCCAAATGTACTCTACGCTGGAATGTGGGAAGTACGCCGTTATGCCTGGGGACTCCGCGGAGCGGGTCCTGGTACCGGACTTTACAAATCGATCGACGGTGGAGATACCTGGGACGACTTAACGAACAATCCGGGATTACCGACCGGAGAGAATCGCGGCAGAATCGGCGTGACAGTATCGGGTGCCGACCCGGACCGAGTATGGACAATGATCGAAGCCGAGGATGATCAGACGGGCGTTTTTAGATCCGATGATGGCGGGGCCACTTGGGAGCTTATGAGCCAACGGGCAGAGCTTTCGCAGCGGCCTTGGTATTACCACCGGATCCATGCTCATCCCACGGACCCGGACCGGGTATACATTCAAAACACGCGGCTATGGCACTCTGACGACGGAGGGCGCAACTACACGATGATCCCGACACCCCATGGGGACAGTCACGATCTTTGGATCGATCCAGA
>JABIUH010000304.1 GCA_018701055.1 Woeseia sp.
CCTACGCGATGACAGAAGCAGCGCATCAAATGACCTGCAACCAACTGCCGCCCGGCATACGTAAGCCTGGAACCGTAGGCTGTGCCGCAGGGCCAGAGGTAGCAATTATGGATGAGTCCACGGCGACACTGTTATCGCAGGGGAAAACTGGCGAGATCGTCATCCGTGGTGAGAATGTCACGCCAGGTTACGAAAACAATTCAGCCGCAAACGCGGAAAATTTTGTCGCTGGATGGTTCAGGACTGGCGATCAGGGCGTATTGGATGAAGATGGTTTCCTTACAATAACCGGCCGACTGAAGGAAATTATCAACCGCGGTGGTGAGAAAATATCACCGCGGGAGGTCGACGAAGTGCTGCTGGACCACGCGGCTGTACAACAGGTCGTCACATTTGCGATACCGCACAAATCTTTGGGCGAAGAAGTAGCAGCGGCCGTTGTATTGAAAGAAGGTGAAGCCGGTGACGAAGCAGCCATTCGCTCTTTCGCAGCAGAGCAGCTGGCAGCATTCAAAGTACCACGAAAGATATTTATACTGGATGAAATTCCGAAAGGGCCGACTGGCAAGTTGCAACGCATCGGTTTGGCAGAAAAATTGGGGCTCGTTTGATGCGCATTTGTATCTATGGTGCCGGTGCGATCGGTGCATGGCTGGGCGTCGAACTTACGAATGCAGGCGAAGACGTAACGCTCATCGCGCGCGGTCCGCATTTGGAAGCCATGCAAAAGAATGGGGTGAAGCTACTCATCGACGGTGAGGAGCGAATTGCACATCCGCGTTGCGTCGAAGATCCGGCGGAAGCAGGAGAACAGGACTACGTCATCATCGCGCTGAAAGCACATTCGCTAGCACGCATTGCAGACAAGATAAAACCTTTGCTGGGACCGAACACAGCCGTTGTTACGGGTGTCAACGGTATTCCCTGGTGGTACTTCTATAAACTTAAAGGTGAATTCGAAAATCATATACTCGAAAGTGTCGACCCCGGTGGCCGATTCTGGAACGCGGTTGGGCCTGAACGTGCGATCGGTTTTGTCGTGTATCCCGCTGCCGAAATTGCGGAGCCAGGGGTTATACGCCACATTGAGGGTGACCGGTACACAATGGGCGAACCCGATGGACGGCCCTCTGAACGTACAAAAATTCTCTGCGCAGCACTCGCGAATGCGGGATTCAAAGCGAGGGTACGCGACAACATTCGTGATGACATTTGGGTCAAGCTCTGGGGGAACCTGTGTTTTAACCCGATAAGCGCATTGACCCACGCGACGCTGGACAAAGTCGCTGGAGAAGCTGATACCGGTAATATTTGCAGACTCATGATGCTAGAAGCACAGGCGATTGGCGAAAGATTGGGCGCCAGTTTTCGGGTATCCGTGGATCGAAGGCTCGCGGGCGGTGCTGCAGTAGGCGCGCATAAAACCTCGATGCTCCAGGACCTGGAATCGGGCCGCCCGATGGAGATTGATGCACTCGTGACCGTGGTACAGGAACTGGGCAGACTCGTCGATGTGCCGACGCCAACGCTCGATGTGGTCCTGGCACTGATTCAACAACGAGCGCGCACAGCAGGTACTTACTAGTGGTCCATCAATCCTGCCTTGTTGGACCACTAGTCTATATACAACGCCCTATCAAGGGTTAGGAGCATTAGTGAGCGAACCGACAACAGACAACGATAGCTTCGATTCACTGGAGCTACCATCGATGACGCCAGGGAGTCTGGCGAAAAAGTTCGGACCGGGAATGATGCTGATGATGACAGGCATTGGAACCAGTCATCTAATAACGGCGCCAGTTGCTGGTGGTCGTTATGGCTACGCCCTTTTGTGGTGTCTCCCTATCGCCTACATATTCAAATACTACGGTTTTGAGATGGCGATTCGTTTTACGCACGCCACGGGACGAAGCATGCTGGACGCCTATGCGACAGCCTGGAAGAAAATACCGGTCTGGTACGTTCTAATCACCACCGTTATTCAGTCAACTGTTGGTCAGGCGGGTCGCCTAATTGCCGCCGCGGCAGTTGTCTTTTATTTTTTCCGATTGTTTCTTGGCGTTGATATTCCCGGCTTCGACGATGATAAAGAGTTGGCCATCTATGCGTTTTTGTTAGCCATATTGTCAGTGACTATCATACTGCGAGGGCGGTATGCGGTGGTTGAATTGGTCACCAAAATCGCAGCGGGCATTTTGATTGTTTGCACCTTGAGCGTATTCATCGTCCAACCTGCACCCGTATCCGAATTTGTACATTTCTTCCAATTGGAAACGCCCGAAGGTTCTTGGTTGCTGATTGCTTCATTTTTGGGCCTTCTTCCCACCGGTATTGACGTTTCTCTTCAAGCATCGGAATGGGGCAAGGCGAAAAAGGTCGGTATGGGACGATTGCGCCCTGAAATGGAAGCTCGAGGATTAGCGACACGCTTTGACTCGTTTGAGAGCAGCAAAAAAGACTTGTCGGTCGATGTTTCTAAGCTTCCATCGCATGCACAAGAATATTGTCGTCGATGGTTCAAGATCGGCTTAATAGATTTTCGTTTCGGCCATGTAATCTCGTTCATTCTCGCCACAATTTTTTTGATGTTGGCCGCTGTTTGGCTTTACCCAAGTGACGTTAGTGGCAACGCAGTCATGGGAGAGATCGCGAAAATTTTTACAGAAAGTGTTGGGCCTAGCCTAATGATCGTGTTTCTCGCCGGCGCCCTGGCAGCAACGTTCTCGACCGCGTTTAACTATTTCGATGGCTGGCCGCGCGTCGTTGGTGCCTGTTGCCGCAACTTGTTTCGTAAGACCGCACAGCTGCCACGTACCTCGCGTGAGGAGCTTGATGACGAACAACGCAAGGTCTGGTATTCGGAATACAATATCTATCGCATCAGCATGTTCTTTTCGCTGATTACATCCGTTGCCATCATCGCCGGCATTCCACGCCCCGTCTATTTGGTCTTAGTCGCATCTGCCCTTGCGTATTTTGTCGCGCCGGTAATCTATTTCCTGAATCTTTATTACTGTCAAACCGTCATACCCAAAGATGACAAACTTTTTTATCCGTCGCCGTTCGCAATCTGGTTTGGTTGGCTCAGTCTGGTCGTATTTGTGGGCTTGTCTGCCATTCTCGTTCTGCAGCGTCTATTTGGAATTTCGCTGTTCTAGGAGTCTGCGCGGTAGAATTATCATCGAGAGGCGACGGTCAAACTATGCAGTTCTTGCAGATCACCAATCTCATACGTGATCTGATCGTTCGGCCCCGCCTCTTTTCCATGCGGGTTATACCAGCAGGTTGCAATGCCATAATTCGTTCCTCCCTGAATATCCGATGACAGACTGTCGCCCACCATCAACACGGATTCTTTCGGTGGGTGATCGAGTGCAGCGAAGACCAAATCAAATATGTCGGTGCCAGGTTTAGCCGTACCAACCTCTGCCGAAATCACCACAGCATCAAAGAAATGCCCGATTTCAAGGCGCTTGATTCGCGGCCATTGCACCTCACCAAGACCGTTGGTGATGATGGCCAGAGTGTGCAGCTCGCTGAGCGCCTTAAGCACCTCTTGAGCCCCTGCATACAGATCTCCATTGGCGCCCAATCCGGCGACAAATTCATCTGCAAGATGCATTGGATCGGCATCGAGATCCAATGCCTCGACCAATCCCTCGAATCGTAGTGTACGAACCTGTTGCGGCGTGATCTCGCCGCGCTCAACTCGAGACCATAGAGCTGTATTTATACCTTGATAGGTCGAAATGTGTCCGTCGGCATTCGATATTCCTGCTGCCGACAGAGCTTGCCTGAATGCCTGAGCTTCTGATCGCTCAGTATCGAATAACGTATGGTCCAGATCGAAGAGTATCGTGGAATAGTTCATGCTCTCGAACCAGGTGTAAACGACGTTGGCAGGGCCGATCGCCCCCAAATGACGGTGACTGTCTCCGGATGTTTCACTTTTGCCGCATCTATTTTGAAGTCAGGAATACGACGTAGTACTTCTTCCAACATGATCTTTAATTCGAGACGTGCCAACGGTGCACCGAGACAGCGATGCGCGCCAATACCGAATGTCAGGTGCCGGTTAGGTCGTCGATCGAACACCACCTCATCCGGGTTCTTAAATTCGTCGGGGTCGCGATTGGCGGATGCCCACAAAAGATAAACTCGTTCTCCTGCCCGCACTTTCTGATCACCGATGCTTACGTCGGTCGTGACGGTACGACTAAAAGCATGCACAGGCGCTTCGTAGCGGAGAAACTCATCAATTGCGCTCGGCAGAAGGCCAGGATCATCTATCAGCCGCTGACGTTGGGTCGGGTTTTCGCTGAGATATAGAAGTGCATTGCTTGCCGCAGCCATCGTGGTATCCAGGCCACCGAATAAGAGCATTTTTACGAGTCCGTGAAGTTCCTTTGAACTAAACCGGACACCATCTTTTTCATACTGTGTCAGTTCGGTAATTGCATCAGCTTGCGGATTTACGGACCGAGCTTCGATTGCGTCTTCAATACGACTGTCAATTTGAACCAGATCCGCAAGCGCTTGCTCACGTTCCGGCGATCCGTCCGCCGAATATGACAACAGGTGCATTGGATTCGCGAAATCGTGCCATTCGAGCGGATCAAATCCAATGAAATCCAGGGCAGTCATTGACGGTATTGGATTGGCAAACTGCGTGACCAGTTCGCATTGGCCCGCCTCGATGAAGGTATCAATGCAGTCGCTGGTGAATTTGCGAATTGCTGGTTCGTATTTTTTCAACGCCGCCGGTGTGAAATAACGAATGAGTGGCATGCGGTAGCGCTGCAAATCAGGGGGATCCGATTGCAGCGGAATGAGGTTGTATACGCCCGTATCGGGAATCACAGTGGTAGGAAGCGATGAAAAGGTCGCATCGTCTTTGGCGATCTCGACTACGTCTGCGTACTTCGAAACAATCCAAAATCCGTCGTGTGCATCTGTATGTGCAATCGGGCACGATGCCCGCAATTCGCCGTAGACACGCCAGGGATCCGCGGCAAACTCGCGACTGTTATGATCGAAGTCGACCCGCGGGATATCTTGCGGCATCGACTCGTCAATGCAAGGACGCGACGCTTCGGAGACAGAATCCTGCCGCGACTCATTCGTTGTCAGCGAAATCGCGCGCTCCGGACAATCATGCATTGCCATTTCCGCTTCTTGCGCAAGCTGTGCATTCGCAGGTTGCGTCTTGACAAAAGCCTTGCCGGTGGATGCATCGATTGCGAATAAAGTCGGACAGTTCATTACGCACTTCGCGTGACCCTGGCAAACATCGGCGTCGATCGATAGCGCTTTTTGTATTTGTTTGTCCATGTGCGCGGCTGTTTCGATCAAGCCGTGGCGCTGGTAGTTGGCTGTAACATGAAACTTAAGAGCAGCAGGACAACCATTAATCCATAGCAGACCGAAACGAGTTGCAATGCCGCGCTTATATCCCAACTCTCAACGATAAGAGAACTAATAAAAGGTGCAACAGCTGTTCCTAAACCTGCATGAAAAATCAAATAACTCACCATCTTGGGACTCGGGTCATTCACGATAGTCGTACCAAACGTCAGCACGGTTTTAAACAAGCCGCCTGTCGCCAACCCCAGCGTCAACATCGCTAATTGCAAGTGATCTGCTGTTCCAACCAACCACAGCGATGTTGTGAATAGTGTTGCGAGAATGGCGTAAATAATGATGAGGTTTCTTAGTGGGAACTTCAACACCAGAAAAAACATCACGAGTTGCCCGATGATCATGCCAAGAAAGAATCGACTGACCACAATGCCGGACGACTCGACGCTTGCACCGAAGGTTTCTTGCGCATAGTTAGGCACCCAGGAGTAGATACTAACGAAACCGATGAGGTAGACCAGCATAGCGACTCCAACGAGATGCACACTTATTGGCCAGTTTTCATTGGCGAGCGTGCTCTTTTCAGCGTCAACTTTGGTATCGGGATACTTGGATGACAGGGCCAGACCCGCGATGACAACGGACGCAAGCGTCGCGAGAAGATAAGCGCTGGACCAGTGATATTCTCTGGCGACAAACCAACCGGCAAGCACCGTACTCAAAACCCCGGCGATACTGTAAAACGAGTCAGTGAGCAGCAACATTGATGCACGCATTTTCTCGGCATACGATTTGGAAATTACAACAGCGGCAGCCGACAATTCGATGCCGCAACCAATACCGATGAGCCCAAGGCTAACGGCGAACACCGAGAAAATCCTGATCGCGTAAATTGCGTAGATGCATGCAACGATCAAAATAACTCCGCCAATGACAACTTGCTTAAGCCTGACAAAATCAAAGATGAATATGGCGACCAGAGTACCGATCAATATCCCGGTCGTCAGGTAGGTGAAGGTAGCCGTCGCGGTCGCGGTAGAAATATCGTAGTACGTGGCAATGGGAGCGCTAATGACACCTAACGGTGAAATAACGGCCGACATGACGAAGTAGGCCAGGAAACCTCCCAAGGTTATTCTTCCCGTGTCCCAGTTCATCGACATCCTTCAAGCATAAGCGTTCGTCAATTATGATCGAATTCGATTTTAATTGGGTCAGAGCCCGTTTTAACGACGGCGGAACCAGAGGAATATGCCAGTGACGCACAGGTACAAAAGACAAATCGCGGTGATGTCAGCCAAATAACGACCCACAGTCGGCAGAATGCGGCCACTGTGAAGATCACTCAAGACGCGTTCCCAACTGAGCGTCTTCCCCAGACTGGTTGCGGCGATTTTCGCCACTTGCTGCTGACTTGGTGTGACTGCTTGAGACCAGGTAACGTTTGTGATGCCTGGCAATGATTGCAGGCGCATTGAGTTCGTATCGAAAAAATACTGATGGCTATCTATATCGGCGACCACTAGTTGTCCATCCGTACCTAGTCTGCCAGTCAGCCCCGAGACGTCTGGTGCAAAACGTTCTACGAGTTCGGCGCTTTGCGTAACAATGAAAAACTCGTTGTCGGTAGCAAGCACAATAACATTGTCTTTTGTAATCGCGCCTCGGAGTACCTCTACCTCGTCGGCCAACAACTGGCCATTCGCGAAAAGTTTATTGTCGGCGGTCGCGAATATTACATCACGCACTTCGAATGCAGTCTCAACCGGGGGTGCGTCAATTCCATAGAGGCCAAGCATCACTGGACCCGAAATGTAGTGAGTCGAGAGCTTGAGGATGTCGGCGTGGTTCAAAACCAAACCGGTCAACGATATAAGAAAGATAAAGGTAACGGACGACACACCTAAGACGCGGTGTGTTCGCCGTGCCCAGTGCTTACCGAGTCGTTGCTGCCGCTTGGGTTCTTCGTTTAGTGTATTCATCCAGGACCAATGCCAGATTTGCGCTGCGCGTGGCTGCCCTCACGGACAACGTTGCGCCAGAAATTCCGTCGATATCCTGGCTCATCGAGCCGCTTTTGCCAAGCCGTAATGCAGCGAACTGATTGGTAAAGAACGGATAGCGTATTTCCCAACCACGACTCTCGCGGAACTGCAAAACGCTGAATGACTGAATCTCCTGATTTTCAACGACAATGCCGAGCGTGATTGGCTTTTCCTTTCCTATTTCGTCGATTATCCACGCCGTCCTTGAGGCGTCGTACCAATATCGCATCCGCAACATGGCGGGAGGATGCCCAAGAACCTTCGTCACAACGTCGCGTAGTTCAGCATTCATCCAAACGACGTCACTATCCGGCTTTTCCGTGCCGAGTGCCTCCTGAAGAAATTCGGTTCGAGTTTGATAAACACCGGACGCGGCGATTGCCAGTGCTCCATATAGCGCGATGCTGACGACGAACACCAAACTGATCAGCGACTTACTACCCATTAGAATTGGTACCCGAAACCCAGATCAAAGCCATCGAAGTCCCTACCCGCTTCGCTGGTTAATTCATGATCTCGCTGGCGAAAATCAATTTTGAACACGATGTTATCGACGGGCCAATAATTGAGCCCAAATTCTGTTTGGGTAAAGTGATCCTGCGTTCGGCCGCCTTCAACATCTTCGCGGCGACCGTAAATCCCCCAATCTCCGCGCAACGTTGAAAACCGATAACTGGGTTCTACATACCAACCAGTTTGGGTATCGGCATCGGCAGCCTCCACAGCTACACCGTCGAAATCCCACCTTGCGTACAACCCTTTAATAGAGAATGGCCCCACATCGTATCCGGCATTGACGGTGAATAACTTTCCGGCATCCAGTCCATCACCTGCAATCTGACTTGCGTCAGTTTGGTATTGATAACTTGCGCTGACATTGAACCCGGGGACACCGGTATAGCGCAGACGAACCGTATAGGCAGCATCACTTGCGATGGCTTCGGCGACTTTTTGGCGTCCACTTCGCACTCTGAAAGCGCTGCCACCGGTCGTGGGAATTGCCAGTCCTGAATGTAATGCAGCATCCCAGCTGAGACCGTTGGCAAAATGCCCACTTAACGCTGCCCCCGCTTCCCACCAGGTGGACGGCAAGATTACGTTTTCAACGGAATTTCGTTCAACGCCGTAGAAAGTTGGCGGTTCATGTGTTTCGTTGGTAGTGCCAACAGGAATGAGAAAGAGTCCGGTTTTGACAGACAAGTTATCTGTTAGCGCAAAATCTACGTAGGCCTGTTCGAGTTCGACCTCACCTGGCGCCCCGTCACCCGCTAGCGAATGCTCCACTTCAAGTTCAGAAAAGAAATTGATCTTGTCCGAGAACTCATGACCGAAGAAAAGCACAAAACGATGCCAGTCGATTTGCTCGAGATCACGAGCAGAATCCTGGGCGTTTAGATTGTTGTAATGAAGCTCGCCGTAGCCACGGATTTGAGTTTTTGATTCGCCAGTCGGAACGACAACTGTTTCAAGATAATCGCCAGTTGCTTCTATCTTCAAATTGGCATCAGCAAGCTGCTCGTCGGCAATAGCCAACTCTGTCTTGAGTGCGTCTATTTCTCTCTGTTGCTGCTGAACAATCGCCCAGATTTCATCGATGTCTGGGGTTTGTGCGAAAGCTGGCGTCGCCATGGCCGAGCAAGCCACCGACAAAGCGGCTATCAGCAGAACTTCCTTTGTTCTCATTCCATTGAATCTCGTTGTTTCTAGGTCTGAAACGAACGTTAATACGACTTAATCTTAAATGCAAATAATTCTCATTAAGAATAACTTAACAATAAATCCCACGTCATTTGGGCCGCCCCAGATCGACAGTTCGATGCCATCAAAGAGAGTTTGGGTCTATTTAGCGTAAAAAAGACGAATGTCGGCGATCAGCTTTTCGCGCGCCCCATCATTCAGGTACATACGATGCCCGCCTTCGTAATAGCGCATGGTCACGCGGTCTTGAACAATTTCATGGCGGGCGAAAGTTAATTCTGCATCGAGAAACGGCGTGATGAGATCGTAGTAGCCGTTTGCGACCATGACGCGCATTTCGGAGTTCATGCGCATCGATTCACTCAAGTCTTTGACTACATTCACAAACGCCGGCTCCCAAAACGAACCTTTTGGTGCGGTTCGCCACACCCAATTTTGTGAGATTGCGCTGTTTGTCATTAGGTATGGCCGCGACATAGTGACGCCAAGCGTGGTCGACTGGTAATGATTGAAGGCTGCAGTGTGTGCACTGCTGATTGCGTAGTTGCCGGCATCCCCCAGCGTCGGTCCCGCGGCTAGATCGTCACTCTCATCGCCCAGGTAGCGCCCATCATTTGCACCGAGAACCAACCCATCCTCCCGTAACAATTGTTTTCTGAACCTCGACGCCAGAACCCGTAGATTTGCTGCCAATATATAATTCCGATCCAGACCCGTAAGGCGTGCGAGCTCGGTGGCAATGCGCTGCTCCTCAACATCGCTCAGCATGGTGCCGGCCATCAGAGCCAGTAAGTAATCCTTA
>JABIUH010000302.1 GCA_018701055.1 Woeseia sp.
CGAGCCGCAACATCAGTCAATGCCGATTTGTTTCATATCGGTGATCGCGTTGGCCGTATCAAAGTTGGCTTGCTTGCCGATCTGGTGGCCGTCACTGGAAATCCAGCAGTCGACATTTCAGCGCTTCGTGAGATTACTTTGGTGGTGAAGAACGGCGAGGTGGTACGAGAATGAATGAACCATGGGGGCCACACGACTTAGGCGGTCAGGAAGGCGGACCTGTCGATTTGGCAGAGCGCGATACGGCTTATTGGGAGTGGCAGATTGACGCGATGATTCGTCTGTCGCTAAAGAAGGGCTTAATCAGCGACTTTGCCGAGCTGCGTGACGGAATCGAGCAACTGACGCAAGACGACTACGATCAATGTAGCTACTACGAGCGATGGGCAAAGTCTTTGGCGCATACATTGGTGTCGCGAGGCGTCGTTAGCGATGAACAACTGACAAAGCAGATTGAAAACGTGCGTCGACGTCAGGAGGCCGGTACGTGAACGCGCCGCTATTCGACGTTGGACAACGCGTGCGGATTCATGACCGAACTCCCGCGGTACATCATCGCGTTCCTAACTATGTGAAAGGCCAGGTTGGTACTGTCGAAAGGGTGTGCGGAATGCATGGTGAGCCGGAGAAGTTTATTCGCGGCGATGGAAATCCTCGGCAACGTATTTATCGAATCAAAATTCAGCAAGAGAATTTGTGGCAAGAATATCAAGGTTCGGTGCGGGATTGTCTGGAAGTAGAAATATTCGAGCACTGGTTGGAGGCGGCCGAATGACGAATTATGAGGACGACAAAGACCACGACCATGAACACGATCACTCGCGGACCTTTCAAGCTGACCATGCTGAGCCAACGAGCGATGGCGCTCGTATCGGTTTGGCTTTGCGCGAGCTTCTCATTGAGGCCGGACACTACACGGCGGAAGAAGAACAGACGGTGATTGCGGCAATGCAAGATGCATCGCCCCGTGACGGTGGCAAGATCGCTGCACGCGCTTGGGTTGATTCTGAGTACAAAAAACGACTGCTGGATAATGGTGCTGCCGCAATTCGTGAGTTGGGTTATGAAATCGAACCCTATGAATTTACGGTTATGGAGAATGACGCGAGCACACATAACGTCATTGTCTGCACGCTTTGTTCCTGCTATCCACGCTCGCTGCTCGGGATGTCTCCTGCTTGGTACAAGTCGGCGACCTATCGTGCTCGCGTGGTCCGCGAGCCCCGCTCGGTACTGACAGAATTTGGTGTGAATCTAGCGGATGACATCGATGTTCGCGTACACGATTCGACCGCGGAGCTTCGTTACATGGTTTTACCCGAGCGTCCTGTTGGCACGGAGGGCTGGAGTGAAGCGAAACTTGCTGCGCTTATCACGCGCGATTCACTCATCGGCACGCAACGAGACTTGGTTTTGTCTTAAACGGCGTCCGTTTTAGAGAATCCCGGCTTCTTGCATCGAAATGGTGCCGGCATCCGCATCCATCTCGACCGAAATGCCAAGTGGGATCGTGAACTGTTCGTTGATGTGACCAATCATGCTGCCGCTAAAAGCGGGGATGCCTAATGGGTCGATATGTTCGGCAAGCATTTCTTCCATAGTGAGTGAGCCGAAGCCGCGACCGGGTTCGTAGTCCGTACAACGCCCGAATACAAATCCCGCAATTTTTCTAAGAACCCCTGACAGCGCTAGCTCGGTCATCATGCGGTCAACGCGGCAGACAGATTCTTCGACGTCTTCCACAAACAGAATGCTGCCCTCCCAATCGGGCAAATAAGGTGAGCCGGTAATTGCGGTGAGCAGTGACAGATTGCCACCAAGAATGGGGCCGGTTGCTTTGCCGCTATTCATGGTTCTGATTCTGTTCTCCGTCTGTACCAAGGTGTTTTCCGTGATAAAAGTCGGGTTCTTGAGCGTGTAGTTCTCGCCATTCATTACGGCGCGCCGAAAGTGCTCAGCAGAGAAAGTATTCAGAGGGCTGGGCCCGTGAAACGTAACCAAGCTGGCCATGGTGTGTACAGCACTGATAAGAGCCGTTGCATCGCTATAGCCGAGCAGCACCTTAGGATTGTTCTTAATCATCTCGTAGTCGAGTAGCGGCAGAACTCTTGGTGCGCCCCAGTCGCCACGCGCGAATATCATCTTAATGTCAGGATCCGCGAAGAATTTATTGATGTCACTGGCGCGCTCCGCATCTTCGCCGGCGAAGTATCCGTGGCGGTCGTAATAGTTGTCACCAAGAACGACTTCAAAGCCAAGTGATTCGAGCGCATCAACCCAAATCTTCGTTTGCTCAGTTTCGAATGCCGCCGTCGCCGGGCTAACCAGGCCAACGTGGTCACCGGGACGCAATCGCGCGGGCTTAATGAGTGCATTCCTGGCAATCGAGATAGACGGTGTGACACTCAGTGCGCCAATAGAGGATAAAAACTCGCGACGATTTACCATTTTGACCTTCTGACTCGGTTTTTTCAGAGCGATAAATATGGCAGTGTGGCAGGGCGATGAACAATTTTGAAAATGCGTTGAAACACAGCGACCCGGTCATCCTCGATGGCGGGCTGGCAACTCAATTGGAGTCTATGGGATTCGATATTGATGGTGCTCTTTGGTCAGCAAAACTTCTTGCCAGTAATCCACGCGCAATTGTCGATGCGCATCGCGCCTATCTCGATGCCGGCGCAGATTGCATTATTAGTGCGAGTTATCAGGCGAGCCGCGAGGGCTTCGCTTTAATTGGCAAGACGCCAGAAGAGGCAGACGCGTTGATCGCCAGTTCAGTGGCCCTAGCCCTCAATGCTAGGCAGGAGTTTATGACTGAAAATACAGCGACAGATCGAGCGCCGATCGTTGCGGCAAGTGTAGGCCCATACGGTGCGACCCAAAATGATGGCTCTGAGTACACAGGTGTCTACAACATTGGCGTTGATGAGTTGCGGGCGTTTCACCAACAGCGACTAATGCTCCTAGATCAGACCTGCGCAGATGTATTGGCGGTTGAAACAATTCCGAATGCCGTCGAGGCTGAAGTGCTGGCGGGACTCTTAAACGATGTTGATACACCTGCGTGGATATCGTTTAGCTGTCGCAATGGCAAGGAGCTCAGCGATGGAACACCATTGGCGGAAGTGACCGAACAGTTTGCAGAGCACTCTCGCGTATACGCAGTCGGTGTAAATTGCACGGCACCGGAATTCATCAGCCCTCTGATTTCTATCTTAAAGAACGCAGCGCCAAAGAAGAAAATCGTTGTTTACCCGAACTCCGGTGAGTTTTATCACTCGCACGACAATAGTTGGTCCGGAATGGCCTGCGATTTCGACAATGCGTTCGATGTTGCTGCTTGGCAAAAAGCTGGGGTGAAGTTTATTGGCGGCTGTTGTCGGACGGGCCCCAATAATATTGCGGCAATAAGGGCGAGACTGTGACCGTAATCAGAGCAAGTATTTTCGTCATAATTCTAGTCGGTGTTTTTATCGGTTATAGGGTATGGCAACCCCCGGAAGTTGAGATGGAATCAGCACCGGCGATTCAAGATGTTCGGCCGGTAGCTGTGCCGAATGGCACAGTAGATGTTGAGGTAGAAACAATTCTTCCAACCGGAAACATCCCCATTATATCGCTCGATCAACCGGGCTGTTTGACGGAGAGACAATTCGAAGAGCTGCCCGAGCTAATGCAGGAGGCTGAGCGAATGGAGGCGATCTCAGCGTCAGGCACTGCGCTCACTGCATACGAAAATCTCGGCGAAGATTCGTTGCAGAGTTTCGCGAACCAAGGAGATTCCGCCGCGATGGTCGTGTTAGGTGCAATGCAAGTAATGCGAGCGTATAAAATTGACGATTCGCGAGCGATTGATTGGCTCAGCGGCAAGAACTTGATCGATGATGTAAACATTGGAACGGACGAACTCTCGGGAACCGCGAGTCTGGCACTCAATGAGGCTGCCTATTGGTATTATGAAGCAGCGTCACATGGCCGGGTTATGGCGTTGCAGCAGTATGGACAAGTGAAGGGTCGCCTATTCGGCGGGCCGGTCGGGTTGGGGTGGGTCAGTCAGGCGGAATACGATGCGCTAACCCTTGGCGAAAAAAACTCGCTGATTCCCAATAATTTATACGGCCAGGTTGCCTATGACGTTGTGCCTGCGATTCGCAGCGTGTTCTCAGATTTAAGTCCGGTCAGTAGTAAACAAGTTGAAATTCGCGAGAAGCTTCGAGTCGAGTTTGATCGAAACCTGGACGACAGAGGGTTGCCCAGAATTCAGATTGCTGCAGCGGCTATGACCAGCATGGAATATCTATTCGAACGAATTTGCGATTCCGTCAAACATGAAGAACTCCGGCGACGTAGTTTGCAATAGGGGGCTACGTGCGCGAACGCCGTCTCCCCGCTCTTCCCCGATGTCCTTTCGGCGCTTCAGGTGGCGGCTTGTCCGGTGGTGGGGGCAGGTCGGGTAATTTTTCCTGGCTTTCGAATCCAGCCATGACGATTTCGCGCATCGCTTTGTCGATTTCAGGATCTGTTTCAAATGGCACGTAGGATGCAAGTCGGCGTTCAACCTCGGCGTTTGCCCGCTGTTCCAAGCCAATGCTGCCTGTCTTTTCCCATGCCTCTCGATTTTCGCGGTCAATGACCGGATTGGTGAGGTAAAGCTCTTGCGGCCAATGTTCCAAGGTGTGCGGGCTGGTGATCAAGTGATCGTCGCGCATGAGATCACTCACCAAATTTCCCGTCGGCAAATCATTCAGCGTTTGAATTTCTCGCACGAAGTGCAAGCATTGTCCGCAGACTTCATTGTCGAATATCAGCTTGGGAAGGCTAAAAGTCAGAACGAAGTCGAGCATGCCCGGACCGGAAACGGAATTGACACCCGCAATGGCTGCGAGCAACGCGCTGCTAAAGGTTTCCCCACCGGCCTGAGCGTCCAGCGACTTACCATCTGATAAAGCCATGTAAGCCTGTGTTGGCAATCCAAGACTTTTTGCGATGCTGACATAGCCCACATTTAGGTGTTGAGCCTCGATTGCAGCCATCGGTGAACTAGCGGCCTTCATGTGGAAGGTTGCTGGTGCGCCGCCGAACAAAACAGGTGTTCCTGGCCGAATAATTTGGGCCATCGTGATGCCGGTTAAGACATCAACGCAATGGAAAACCAGTGACCCGACCAAGGTAACGGGGGCAATGAGTCCCATCAGCGTTACAGGAACAATTTCAATTGGGATGCCGGCGTCGACGCAATCCAACATGTTTTGACAAGAATCTTCGCCGTAGCGAAAGTTTCCGGTCGCCGTAATCGTAAAGATAGACATCGGTTTCGCAATAAGGTCTGCGCGGTCTTCTCTGAACATCTGCAGCATGTCGGCCATACGCGGCACACCGTGTTCGCTGAATGCACCGGATACCACCGGTTTCTTCGATGTCGTTAGCGTCATGTACAAACGCCAGGCATCAGATACCTGCGATTCGATGTCATTGTTCGTTGAAAATGCAGTCGCCAGGTAAGCAATATTCTCGAGGCCGTCGCAGATTCGTGCGTACTCGATAAAGTCCGTGGAATCTGACAGGCGTGTTTCGCCGCTACGGTGATCAAGAATTTTGAGTCCACTCGATCCCGGTACGTAGTGAACGTTGTTGCCGCCGATTTCCGTATAGGGCTCTCCGTCACGATCAAATAGCGTGAACGAAGAAGGCGCGTCTGCGATGGCTTTTTCAACGACGTCGGCCGGGAAGAAAATTCTTTCGCCTGATTCGTCGGCCTTGAGGCCGTGATCCAGCAGGCGTTTTTTCATTTCAGCACCACGGATATTCATGCCCACTTCGGCCATGATCCGTTTGGCTTCATTTAGTATGTTGGTTGTTTGTTCGTCACTAAGGACGTTAAGTGTCGGTCGCATTAGGGCTCTCTAGTTAGACTCATTGGACTTAACAATTTCTTCTTTGCGTTTAGCAACATAAGATTGCAATTCGTTTTCAATCGCTGCGTCGATCGGCGGTTTGTCATAAGTACTAAGTAGTGCCTTCCAGATTCCGTTAGCGCGGCTCGCTGCATCGATACTCCCGGACTCTTGCCACGCCTCGAAGTTTTGCCTGTTTGAGACAATTGGCGCGTAAAAAGCGGTTTCGTATCGCGCCATCGTGTGCACAGTACCAAAATGATGTCCACCCGGTGGTACCTCGGCGATGGCATCAAGTGCTAATTCATCGTCGTTGACGAGAATCGGCCGCAGAGTTTCCGCCATCATTTGCAACATTTCTGCATCGACAATTAATTTCTCGAACGACGCGGTAAGACCCCCTTCCAACCATCCCGCGGCATGGTTCACGAGATTGGTATGGCCCATCACAGCACCCCACAGTGACATCTCGCTCTCGTAAGCCGATTGTGCATCAACGCAATTAGAGGTGGTTGTGTTGCTCGAGCGAAAAGGCAGACCCAAGTGGCGGGCGAGCTGTCCACTGGCCAGGGCCATTTTCGTGTATTCGGGTGTACCCAGTGCCGGTGCACCGCTACGCATATCTACATTGGATGCGAATGCTCCATACATCACCGGTGCGCCTGGTTGTACGATCTGTGCCAGTGTTACCACGGCTAAAACTTCCGCCGTTTGTTGCGCAAGGGTTCCGGCAAGTGTGGCAGGGCTCATCGAGCCGGCCAATGTAAATGGCGTAATGCAACTGACTTGTTTCGCAGCGGCAAGTTCGAGCACCGCCTCCGTCATTGGAATGTCCAATTGCATGGGCGAGTTTGTATTGATAATTGCCAATACAGCGGGCTGTGCGGAAAATTCTTCGTCAGTTTCACCGAAGGCTATGCGGGTCATCTCGAGACAGTCAGCGGTTCGTTCACGTCCGAGCGCATAAGCTTGCGCGTTCTTGTCCAACAACGTCAGTTGGGCAAAATAGAGGTCGAGGTGGCGGGTCTCTGGCGGAAGGTCCATCGGTTCGAAAGAACCGCCACCTTCCTGATGAATAATGTTGAGACTCTGAATGACACGCAGATAGTCGCAGAGCTCTGCGTAGTTGCCGGGGCGCCGCCCCTTGTCGAGATCGCTGACAAAAGCTGGTCCGCCAACAGATGCGAAGACAAGGTTATTGCCGCCGATCGTAAGATCTCGCGCCGGATTGCGCGCGCGCAGGACAAATTGGGACGGAGCCAAAGCAAGCTGCTCGGTAACCAGGTCGCGATGCAGGCGCACCATGCCGTCTGCGTTACTCGTATCAGCACCTGCGTCATCGAGTATCTGCACGCTTTCGTCTTGCAAAAATCGAAAGCCCTGCCTTTCAAGAATATTCAGTGCGGCATCAATGATGCTCTCAACCTGATCCGGGCTGAGGGGCTCCATTGGTGGAAATGGGTTGTGTAACAACTGCCATGGCAATTGATTGATCTGGTTGGCGTCGCGCCGTTTTCGATGGGAGCGACGGCTCATCTTCTACGCTTTCGCCGACCAGGTGCAGCCGCAGCAACCTTGCGCTCCGGCAACTGGACCACTTTCTCCAAGTTGTCGAAGCTGTCTGTATCATGCGGAATTGCCATAGCGGCCACGAAGTGATGTTGGAAGCGTTCTTCAACAGCGGTTTCGATTTTCTCGACCTGCCGAGTTTGTTGTTCGATGGCTGCCCTGGATGCAACATCGAGAAGTGCGATTCGCGCGCCGGTGCCTGCGGCGTTGCCGGCCGACGAAACCGCCGCCAGGTCGCAGTCCGGAATCATGCCAAGAACCATTGCGTACTTCACGTCAATGTGTGCGCCAAAAGCACCAGCCAATCGAATTCTATCGACTTTCTCGACGCCCAGTTTTTCCATCAATAGTCTTGCGCCCGCGTATAGTGCGGCCTTACCGAGCTGAATCGCCCGCACATCATTTTGTTTGATGCTGATTTCAGGCTCGCCTTCTAACATCGTGTAGGCAAAGGTTCTGCCGTCGGCGACGATTCGATCGGAGCGTTTTGCGGCGTCACCGGCAATGGTGCCGTCGGCGATAATCACGCCTGCAAGATAGAGTTCAGCGAGCGCTTCAATGATCCCGGAGCCGCAAATGCCGGTCACACCACAGGCCGGAATCGCGTCGGCAAATCCCGGATCATCGGACCACAACTCACAACCAATAATCTGGTATTTAGGTTCCAGAGTGTCGGGGTCAATACGGACGCGCTCGATTGCTCCCGGCGCTGCGCGTTGTCCCGAACTGATTTGGGCGCCCTCGAATGCGGGGCCCGTCGGGCTTGATGCTGCCAATATCCGTTCTCGGTTGCCGAGAAACATCTCGGCATTCGTTCCAACATCTACGATCAGCGAGATTTCGTCACGCTCGTGCGGTGCTTCCGCTAACAGAACACCCGCTGCATCTGCACCGACGTGACCGGCGATACAGGGTAGGCCGTATACATAGCCGCCAGGACTTATCTCAAGATCGATGTCTCTGGCGGGCATCGTCATTGCCGCATCACTCACAAGGGCGAACGGCGCCATACCCAATTCGACCGGGTTTAGGCCGAATAACAAATGCATCATGATCGGATTGCCAACAACCGTCAGCTCAACGACGTCAGTGCGTTCAAGCCCGGCATCTCGGGCAACTTCGCCGATCAAATCGTTAAGCGTTTCACGAACGACGGCAATGAGTTCTTTCTCACCGCCGGAATTCATCATGATGTAAGACACGCGACTCATCAGATCTTCGCCAAAACGGATTTGTGGATTCATCTGACCGGAGCTGCTCAAAACTTCGCCACTGCTGAGGTCGCACAAATGGGCAGCGATTGTTGTCGAACCGACATCGATCGAGATGCCATGTAATTTGGTTCTGAGGCCTGGCCATACGGCAATTATTTCCGCGTTGTTTCTAACCGCGGCCGTAACCTGCCAATCGCTCGCACGCAAAACCGTTTGCAGTGTTTGTAGTGCGGGGAACGCGATGCTCAGATTATCCAGGTCCCAATCTCTTTTGAGTGCGGCAATTAGTCGTTCGGCGTCGCCGCTGGGGTCATGCATATCGGGCTGTTGAACCTCGACGAAATACGGATGCGCCGGAGGATTGATTTCGATGTCATGAGCTTCGTGTTTTTTACGGACGACTTGCCGATGTACCTGGCTGCCTAACGGAACATCGATTGCGATATCGCCAAGCAACGTCGCCTGACAGCTAAGCCGATGCGTTGGTTGTAGGTTGCGTCGATCCCGATACTGCGACTCGGTTACGCCCGGCGCTGATAAGTTGGTGAGCTTGGAGTCGATGCCGTGTTTCGATAATTCGCCTTCAGTTACGACGACTTTGCAACGTCCGCACAGTGCGCGACCGCCACAGACAGAGTCAACATCGACGCCGAGACTCCTTGCTGCCTGCAATATCTGCGTGCCGATCGGAAAACGCCCGCGCTTTCCCGAGGGCGAAAATACGATCAGTGGATCAGTTGAGTCAGCCACAGATTGGGCTCTCGTCAGTCTGGGCGGGGCTGACGGTCACGATGTTTATCAGTTGTCTATTCACTTGCAGCGGGTTTTACCGCTTCCTCGAGTCCACCGGCTTTGACCACTGATTCCAGATACTCATCGTCAAACTGACTTTCGAGCTCGGCGACTCTTGTCGCGACCAGTTCTTCTGGATCGCCTTCGACCATTTCGGAGTGGCGTTTCCAATCTTCAAGATAGGCGTCGCTGGAGCCGCGGCCCGCTCGCATTGCTGCTCGATCAATAGCCTTAGCAAATCGTGGGTGTAACTCCTTCTTAATATTTTTTCGGCCTACACGGGCAACGACTTGCGCCGGAATATCGCGCCAATAAATGCTGATCAGTTTCGCCATAGCGGTTCAAGTCCATCGGGTGTGTCATCGGAATCCTCCGATGAATTAAATACGAGTGCCTGAGACTCATTCGGTCGTCGACCAGCAAAAGATCGAACGAGTTCGTGCGCGGCCAGTTATGTAGGCAACTGGTTAGGAATTCTAGCGAACACGGGTGATGGGGGGCTAGGAGCGATCCACCATATAAAACGGCGCGCCAGCATATGAACCGATCCGGTGACGCTGCGCTTGTACTGCCGCCGCCCGGAAAAGGTCGCGAACTTCAACCGATAGTTTTGCGCCAAAGCAGACGAATAGGGCGAATTCAGCTAATTCGGGGTCAGAGTACTAGTCTGGCCCCGAATGGTTTTTTTACCGCCGTCGTGTGTATTTGACGACTTGTTCGGGACCGACTTCCGCGCCATAAATATTGCCATCCAGATCAACCGCAACACCTTCTGCAGCAGTGGTTCCGGCATTGTCAGGATCGGAATTAGGGTCGGGAATATGCATTGTTACCCAACCGTCGAACGCGCTACCGATGTAAATGCCGCGTGCGTAGCCACGATTAGCACCCCAGGTTGTATTGGACTCCGAATCAGCCGCATACAAGATGTCATTGTGATCGATAAACAATCCACTTGGCCGTCCGAATTGCGTCCAGGTTTCCAGGTGATTGCCTTCCTGATCGAAAATCTGCAGGCGGCTGTTGCCGCGATCACCGACAAACAGTCGGCCGGTAGAATCCATTGCCAACGCATGCGGATCGCGGAACTCTCCGTTTTCCTTGCCGGTAGAACCCCAGGTCATCAGGAAAGATCCGTCTGATGAAAATTTCATTACTCGGTTGTTGCCCTCTGCGCCGTGACCATCAACCACAAAGATGCTGCCGTCCGGTCCGACCAATACGTCCGAAGGCTGGTTGAACTCGTCCATCGCGTCACCGGCGATGCCAGCTTTGCCAAGGCTCATTAGCAACTCGCCATCTGGACTGAATTTGTGCACCTGGTGCCCTTTGCCTTCATTTCCCCTGGCGTCAGTTACCCAGACATTGCCATCGCTATCAACGTGAATACCGTGTGGCCAAACAATCATTCCGGCGCCAAAGCTCGTTAGAAGATTGCCGTCCGAATCGAAGTGAAAAACGCTGTCCAAATTGTCACGGTCAACACAGGAATTTTGACCGCATCGCTCGGCAACCCATACGGTTCCTTCCGGAGTTGTGTATACAGCGCTCGTTGAGCCCCAATCGCGACCGATATCTCCCCAACCGGGACTCCCTGCAAACGGGTTTCCAGCGGCCAGCACCAGTGCCGTCGATAGTCCAAGAATTCCCAAAATGGTGGCTTTGATTAGCTTCATATTATTCTCCAAACTTTCTGCCAAGTGGTTGCAGTGTAGCGTAACTCGACGCCAAGCTGTGCCTGATAACGATATCATCATGGCCGTTAGGCGGTCTGTTTTGACAAGTTCGAATGAAGTCAGTAGCGTCCTTAGACCAATACAACCGCTGTCCTGAATCCATGTCCAAATGCAAAGAAGCTGATGTCTAAATCAGCCGCACTTCTACTCTTCTCATTGTTACTGACTTCCTGTGCGGAACCCGATCTCGCAGGCATCGCTCGCGTGGCTGTGGTGCCAGGTGTGACGCGTGAGCTGGCCGAATATCGAGCAGCGGTGTTGTCCGACATTCACTATGAATTGGAATTCACCATTCCTGCAAGCAAAGGTGATGTGATTGACGGCGAAGTACGCGTCACTTTTACGCGCGCGGCTTCAGATGAAGCGCTGCAACTCGATTTTCGCGAAAATCCAAACAATATTCACAGCGTGCGTGTAAATGATATCGACATCGAGCCACGCATCGAAAACGAACACGTCGTGCTTCCTGCGGACGTTTTGTCGGACGGTGTGAACGAAGTGGCGATTTCGTTCGTCGCCGGAGATAGTTCGCTCAATCGCAACCCTGATTACCTGTATACGCTTTTCGTGCCCGATCGCGCACGAACTGCATTCCCCTTATTTGACCAGCCCGACTTGAAGGCGACGTTCAGTCTTGCACTTTCACTGCCAGATGATTGGACCGCAATGTCGAATGCACCGATGGCTAAAATCACGCCGTTGCCAACGGGTAGCAAGATTCAATTTGAGACGTCTGACCTTATAAGCTCCTATTTGTTTTCGTTTGTTGCGGGCAAGTTCGACAGGATTGAACGGGACGTCGGCGGCCGACAAATGACGATGCTGCATCGGGAAACCGATGCAGAGAAAGTCGCGCGAAACGTCGATGATATTTTTTCGCTGCATGCGGCTGCGCTTGACTGGTTAGAGGCGTACACGAAAATTGATTACCCGTTTCAGAAGTTCGGTTTTGCGCTAATTCCTGCATTTCAGTACGGCGGCATGGAACACATTGGTGCGATTCAATATCGTGCGGATAGTCTATTTCTCGAC
>JABIUH010000261.1 GCA_018701055.1 Woeseia sp.
ATCCAACCCAGATCATCAGGAACCGGGCCACTTCCTCAGTCCATGAACTGGGTGAAGCAAAAACGTAACGCGATATGACCTGCCAACTGACAGCAGCCACCAGGGCCACCATCAACGTGATCAATACACTGTTCAATACGGCGTCGAGGACACGAGCAATTCGGTGCATTGCTTTACTCCACCGCTTCGATTGCCTTTAACAGGCGGCCAATTTCCGTGCCATCGTAAGAGGCTTTCATTTCCTGCACGGCTGCGACGAACGGCTGTTTGTCCGGATACGTAACGGTTACGCCGGCTTCCTTCACTGCGGCGAGTGCCTCCTCGGTCGACTCCTGCCACAGCTTGCGCTGGTAGGCGACGGAATCGTCAACAGCTGATTGCAGCCATTCCTGTTGCTGCTCATCGAGCAATTCCCATACGTGCCTGCTCATCAGAATAATGTCCGGCACGGATGTATGTTCATTCAACGCGTAGTATTTGCAGACCTCGTAGTGGCCCGACAGGTAGAAGCTCGGCGGATTGTTCTCGGCGCCATCCACCACACCTTGCTGCAGTGCCGTGTACAACTCGCCCCAGTCGATTGGGGTTGCGCTGCCGCCCATTGCAGCAATCATCTTGACCGCGGTCTGACTCTTTTGGACGCGGATTTTCATACCGTCAACATCCGCCGGCGTTTCAACAGGTGTATTGACCATGTAAAAGCTTCGACTGCCGGAATCGTAATACCCCATACCCTTGAGGCGCGCGACGTCGACTGAACCAAGCAATTCACGGCCGATCTCCGAATCAAGTGCCGTAAAGTAATGCTCACGGTCGCGAAATACGTACGGGATGCTGAAGACCTGCATGGCGGGTACGAATGCTTCCAGCGGGGAGGCCGAAACCTTGGTCATGGCCAGCGAACCGATTTGTAACAGCTCGACAAGGTCCCGCTCTGCACCGAGCTGGCCGCTGGGGTAAATGTCGATGCGCATCGTACCTTTGGAATATAGGTCGAGCCGCTCCGCCATGTACATCATGCCCTGATGTACCGAGTGTTCGGTATCCAGTCCGTGGGCGAGTTTCAATGCAAGGGTGTCCTCGTTCTGGGAGCACGAGCTGAGCATCGCGAACAGGATTGCCAGTCCAGTCATCCTGACGAAGATTTTTGTTATTGGCATTTCTCGACCCTTGTCTTCTCCGGGCACATTAGATCATAATGCTACCGGTAGCAACAGCTATAAACCTAGCCAACAGCGGCAAGAATAAAGCGATGACTCTAACTACAACAAAACGTTCCGAGCGACTGTTTCCCGCAGACACCACGTTGCGTCGAATCGCAATCGAGCTGTACGAGTCTGTTCGACACTTGCCGATCGTGAGCCCGCACGGCCACACGGATGCGGCCTGGTTCGCACTGAACGAGCAGTTCCCGGACGCCGTGGAATTGCTGATAAAACCGGATCATTACCTGGTACGAATGCTGTACAGCCAGGGATTTTCGCTGGAGTCGCTCGGTATCGCGCCCCTTGACGGGAGCGGTGCAAAAACAGATTCACGGGAAATATGGCGGCTATTTGCACAAAATTTTCACCTGTTTGCAGGTACCCCGTCTCGCATCTGGCTGGATCACGTATTCAATGAGGTTTTCGGCCTGAACGAGTTGCTTAACGGCGCGACCGCCGACCGGTCTTTTGATCACATTAACGAGTGCCTTGGCCGCCCTGAATTCCGACCACGAGCATTGTTCGACCGCTTCAATGTCGAGGTTCTCGCAACCACCGAATCACCACTGGATTCCCTGGGGCACCACCAGGCGATCAGGGACAGCGACTGGAATGGCAGAGTAATTACTACTTACCGGCCCGACCCTGTGGTGGACCCGGACTATGAGAATTTCCGTGCCAACATCGAACGTTTCGGCGAGATCGCTGGCGAGGATGTTTCCCGATATTCCGGTTACCTGGCTGCGCATCGCGCTCAGCGACTCGTATTCCAGGCAATGGGAGCGACCGCTACCGATCACGGACACCCGTCGGCAGCCACGGCCGATCTGGACGAACAGTCGTGCGAAGCACTTTATCGCAAGGCTCTCGACGGAAACTGTACGATCGAAGAGGCAGAGTTATTCCGCGCACAGATGCTCACCGAAATGGCTGCGATGAGCCTCGATGACGGCCTGGTCATGCAAATCCACCCTGGCAGCTACCGCAATCACAACTCGTCGCTATTCGGCAGGTTCGGCCGTGACAGGGGTGCGGACATTCCGCAACGCACCGATTATGTGCATGCACTGAAGCCCCTGCTGGATCGATTCGGCAATGAGCCCGGACTCACGGTCATTCTTTTTACTCTTGATGAAACGAACTACAGCAGGGAATTGGCGCCGCTGGCAGGTCACTATCCCTGCCTGCGGCTCGGCCCACCCTGGTGGTTTGGTGACAGCGCTGAAGGAATGCTGCGTTTTCGTAAACAAACGACTGAAACCGCCGGGTTTTACAATACCGTCGGCTTCAACGACGACACACGGGCGTTTCTTTCTATTCCGGCGCGCCACGATGTGGCCCGGCGTATGGACTGCACATTCCTGGCAACCCTGGTTGCTGAGCATCAGATCGGTAAAGCCGAGGCAGAATGTATCGCCAGCGAACTTGCCTACGGTCTGGCCAAGTCAGCTTATCGACTTTGAGAAGCTGCAAGCGAAGCCAAAGCGACATACCGAAGCGTTCAACTGTACGAACGCGGCAATGGCAACTTTCCCAAGCCTGCTGGGAATAGTCATTCAATAGATGTAGGTAACGGCACGTTCGAATCTGGCGAAGAACTATCAGTTGCGGTCTTCATCACGAGATGAATTGATGGCTCCGATGAAACGAGCCGTCTCGATCATAGCTTCACCGCGGTGTATTGTTCGTCGTCAAACAAATGGAACAGACGTAGCGATTATCTAAAGGGGAGTTTTGTTCCTCATTTTCAGTTTACGCGGCGTATCCCGTGGGCAAACCCGCCCAGACTGCAGGAAATCAATGGGTTAATGACCGGTGGGCAGTAACCACGTGATATCTGTGGGGATAGTGGCCATACCGAAATTCGTACCGGTTTAACCGTTTTCTACCAGTGTCTCTGTCATTCATGGTCCGTTTGCTGCGCAAGTTCATCGTGGACTCTCAGACGATAACTAGGTTCGTCCTACACCCCTGAAGCGTCAACAAGTGAGTCTAAGGCTGGTGTTGGGATTCGCTCGTAGCAACGAAATTCTCACGCGGATGAAAGTGAGATTTGGTACGCGACAATAGCTGAAGATCTGGTTAGTAACCAGATTGCTTTGGAGTTGCTGAACGGCAAACTCCGAACAAGAGAGAGAACACCTGGCGCAGACGAGTGATCTGGTAGATTGACCCGGTACGGCAAACCATATTATCTTGCCTGAGTGTTCAACTTTCTTGAAGGCTCAATGGAATGTCGATCTCCCTGCCGCCATTGAAAGCGCTGACGTCATTCGAAGCCGCAGCGAGACATCGGAGTTTTCGGCGGGCAGCAGAAGAGCTACACCTATCAGTAGGGTCGGTCAGCCGTTACATCGGATTACTCGAAGCATACCTCGGCGTCAGCTTGTTTGAGAGGACGCCGAATGGTGTTCGACTCGAAGACTCTGCGTTCGCGTACAGCCAGGAAATCTCATCGGCATTGAATGCGATTTCAGAAGCAACGAGTTTGGTCGGTACCAGGAATAATTCTGTCTACTTGCGGCTGGCGGTGACGCCGACACTCGGCTCGGTTTGGTTCATGAGCTTTCTCGAAACCATGAAAGGATCGGATGCAGGACTCGCAATAGACCTCAACCTCACAGCGGATTTCCGTACATTGACTGAATCCAGTGTCGATATCGCCATAACGTCTCTGGGAGATTCGGCGTCACAGATTTGGACCAAGTGTGAAATAGTCGATCTTTGGCAAGAACGTTACCTGCCAATCTGCTCTCCGTCGTATTGGGCAGAGGTAGGTCCACTATCTGATCCAGCGCAAATATTTGATCATGAAATCCTGGTTTCGAAATTCACGCGTCAGGAGTGGTTTGCGTGGGCCAAGATGGCTGGCGTGGCCCGACCACGGTTGGAACACGGAGTCCAATTTGACAATTCGCTAGGCACATACTACAGCGCGCTTCGCGGTCGTGGATTTGCACTGGGTGAGGTACTGAACATCACTGCCGCACTGGAATCAGGTGAACTTGTCATACCATTTGAGAATATTTACACCTCACCCGTGAAATTACAGTTTTACTATTCCACAAATTCGCAGCATAAGACCATCGACCTGCTACTCAATCGCTTGCAGGCGGAAATTCAAGCAACCAGCCGGAATTTCGATGCATTTCGAAGCAAGGCTCTCTACTGATTGGAAACCTCGCGCGGAAAAAATCGATTCGTCCGTCTCCAGCGACTTAGCATGACTGGATCGAAAAATTTGAACACGATAGCTGGATTATATGATTTGCGGCACAGAATAGACGATTCTATTCTGGATCACTTCTATTCGAAACGAGCGCGGTGACGACGATGGGACTCGGACCAGCCGTGGAGCCTGAGGGACAGTTTAGCTACAGGCTTTTTTTCAAATCCCTGGGTTTCTCTCTCGTGGGCATCATGCTGTTCCTGATGCCGGTCGAAATTGATGGCAATCAGACTATCCTGATCGGTGCTCTCTCCAAGCTACTCCGGACATATCTGAGCAACGTACTGCTTGATGCTGTCGTGGCAGTCACAACGATCTCAACGTTGGGTGGAGCATATTTCTTGCTTTTCAAGCCGGACTGGAGCCAGACCCGACCCGCCCTCCATGCAATTTGCAATACCAATCTGCAATGGTTCCTGCTGCGTTTTGTAGGTGGCATCGTAGGGTTGATGGTGTACTTCAGTTGGGGTCCCGAAATTATTTTGGGAGAGTCGACTGGACATGCTGTTTTTGTCGACATCGGAATTCCCATATTGATAATCATGTCAATCGCAAGTTTCTTGATGCCCTTCCTGACAGAATTCGGACTTATGGAGTTTGTCGGCAGCATGGTGCGTAAGCCTTTCGAGATACTTTTCAGGCTGCCGGGACGATCCGCCGTTGACGCCATAGCTTCATTCGTCGGTTCCTCCATTCTCGGCACATTGATCACAATTAACCAATATGAGACGGGCATGTATTCGAGGAGAGAAGCGGTCGCTGTTGCGACGAATTTCTCAGTGGTATCTCTTCCCTTTAGCCTCGTAATCGCGGATGTGGCAGGACTCGATCATATTTTCTTTCCATGGTACGCGACGGTGGTGCTGGCCTGTCTTATTTGCGCCATGATCATCGTGCGGATACCTCCTGTCAGTGTTCTGCCTGATTCGTTCTATGGACCCACGGGTGAACAGGTCCTCAAAAATGTATCTGGCAGCGACCATTCAGTATTCATGTCGAGCGTATTGCAAGCAATGGAGCGCGCGAGGAATGTCCCAAGTGCAAGGACAATGTTCTTGAAGGCCTGGCATTCTGCGTTGGATGTGGTCTTTGGCGTGTTAACACCATGCCTGGCAATTGCAACTGTTGCGGCCATGCTAGTTTTCCACACGCCGGTGTTTGATGTCCTGGCATATCCGATTGCGCTACTTTTAAATTTGATTGGACTGCCCGAGGCAAAGGCCGCTGCACCGGGATTCCTGATAGGTTTTCTTGACCAATTCATGCCTGCACTAGTAGCGGGAAGCATCGAAAGTGCGACCACCCGTTTCGTCTTGGCAGGACTGTCAATGTGCCAGCTGATTTTCATGGGTCAGAAAGGAATTCTGCTATTGCGGTCATCTCTCTCATTGAATCTTTGGACACTGTTCGTCATTTTCTGCCTGCGCACCGTTATTACATTTCCGATTTTCCTGATAGCAGCATTGTTGTTGTTTCCTTAGCGAATTTCATACCGAAATCTAGTCATCTCGTAAGAGGTTTTTATGCAAAAAACACCACCCAAAAATAATGAATTGTTTGCGCCGCTTTCGGGACGAGTTACACCGCGTTTTTCTGGCCTTTCGACATTCATGCGGCTTCCCTATCTGGGCATTGAGGAATTCGATGATGTTGAAGTTGGCATTGTCGGCGTACCCTGGGATGGCGGGACTTCGAATCGCCCTGGCGCACGCATGGGGCCACGGGAACTTCGTCTGAGTTCTAGCATGATGCGGCAAGTCAACCATGATTCCGGACTGGCCCCCTTTTTATTGGCAAATTGCGCCGATCTCGGTGACACACCCGTCAATCCTTTCGATATCGATGAAACACTTCGATCTGTTGAAACTTACTTTCGTCCCATTCACGAACGCAGCATTGCGACATTGGCAGCAGGCGGCGACCACCTGATTAGCCTGCCGATACTACGGTCCCTGGCGCAAAAGGGGCCGGTTGGACTGGTTCACTTCGACGCGCATCTGGATACCACGGATACCCAGTTCGGCAAGAAATATGCTCATGGAACGCTTTTTCGACGCGCCGTGGAGGAAGGATTGATCGATCCGCAGAGAATGATCCAGATCGGCATACGTGGCGGGTTCTACGGCAATGACAGCTTTCAGTGGTCCAAAGACCAGGGAATTCAAATTGTAACCACGGAGGAAGTTCGCCGTGCCGGTGCAGATGCTGTCGGTCAGCTAGCGTTGTCGAAAATAGGAGAAGGGCCGGTCTACGTCAGCTTCGATATTGATGGCCTGGACCCGGTTTACGCACCCGGTACCGGAACTCCGGAAATCGGGGGCTTCGATACGCTTCAGGCACAGATCATGATCCGGGCGCTGGAGCCGCTGGACATCGTGGGGTGCGACCTGGTCGAAGTAGCTCCGGATTTGGACCCCAGCGGTTTAACGACATTGACAGGAATCACCCTGATGTGGGAGCTGCTATGTGTACTTACTAACGCTGTTGCGCGCAGACGTTCGACAAGTGGGTCAAAGAACAGGGTGAGGCAAGAATGAACAAGGTGTTCCCGACTGGACTGCTGCCAGTGCACAAACGCAACGATATTGCTTTCCTGTCTGGCAATGGTCCATATCTGTTTGGAGCGGATGGTCGCCGTTATCTAGATTTCGTTTCTGGGATTGCCGTGAACAGCCTGGGCCATAGCCATCCGCATCTGGTAGGCGCCATCAAGTCGCAGTTAGAAAAATACTTGCACGTCGGCAACATGTATCGGGTGCCCGAACAAGAACGTCTTGCCGAGCGTCTGTGTACCAGCAGTTTTGCGAATGCGATC
>JABIUH010000262.1 GCA_018701055.1 Woeseia sp.
AGTGCGCGTCATAACGCCTGGGCGACGTTGTTACGCGCGCGCGCGATCGAAAATCTCAGCTTCCTGGCGGGCGTCAATCGAGTGGGGAAGGATGGCAATGACCACCCCTATATCGGTGGAAGCGCCATCATCGACTATCTGGGCAACGACCTGGCAGATCTTGGTGACGCAGAAGGCAGCGCCACTGCCAATCTCGATCTCGATCTGCTCAACAAGTTTCGGGAGCGCTTCGCATTCGCTGCTGATGCAGACGAATTTACGCTGAAAGTCTAAACCACAATAGTGATATTTTACTTTAACAGTATTCTATAAAAGACTGTTTAATAACTACTTAATGTAAACATTAGCGAACGGACTTAGCCGCACCGAATGTCAGCCACCAAATTTAAGTTTACGACCGTCACCGCCGTAGTCATCGCCAATATGGTCGGCACTGGTGTATTCACCAGTCTTGGATTTCAGTTACTGGATATTCAATCCGGCTTTGTCATTATTATGCTCTGGGCAATCGGTGGACTGATCGCTGTTTGCGGCGCAATGACGTATGCAGAGCTTGGCGCGGCGATGCCCCGCTCGGGCGGCGAATACAATTTCTTGTCACGAATTTACCACCCGGCCGTTGGATTCATATCCGGCTGGACCTCTGCGACGATTGGCTTTGCCGGCCCATCGGCATTGGCCGCCATAACATTTGCCGCGTATGCGACTTCGGTTACCGCAAGTGATACTCCCGCCTGGGTTGAAAAACTTCTGGCCGCAGGATTGGTGATAGCTTTAGCCATCATTCATGCCAGAAACAGACGCAGCTCCGGCGGACTGCAGATGGTCTTCACCCTTCTTAAGGTAGGCGTGATTATCGTTTTCTGCGTCGCCGCAATTGTGGCAACCGATCAACCGCAGCCCGTCCAGTTCTTACCATCGAGTGGTGATGGGGCGCTCATGACGGGTGGCGCTTTTGCGGTTTCGCTGATCTATGTTAGTTATGCCTATACCGGCTGGAATGCCGCGACCTACCTGAGCAGCGAACTCGAGAATCCCCAGAAGCAGCTTCCCGGAATCCTCCTGGTCGGCACACTAGTCGTGACCGGCCTGTACATCGCCTTAAATTACGTATTTCTGTATTCCGCTTCTATCGACTCGATGACGGGGCAGCTCGAAATCGGCCTCATCGCCGCTCAAGCGGCTTTCGGCGAATTAGGCGGCAAATTTACCGGCTTGATCCTGGCAACGCTGCTCATTTCGACCGTCAGTGCGATGACGATAGCAGGCCCAAGAGTTTTGCAGGTTATCGGCGAAGATTTTCGAGCGCTTCGTTTTTTAGGCAAAACCAATTCCGATGGAATTCCGAGCTTCGCTATCTACACCCAATCTATATTGGCCATCGCCTTTATTGTTAGCTCCAGCTTCGAATCGATTTTGGTGTTCGCCGGGTTCACATTGGCACTCAACAGTTTCGCAACGGTCTTGGGCGTCTTCGTATTGCGATACCGGCAACCCGATCTTCCGCGTCCTTATCGAACGTTTCTCTATCCCTTGCCACCGATCATTTACCTATCGCTCACCGGCTGGACACTCGCTTTTGTTCTGAGTACGCGCCCGGTTGAAGGACTATTCGGCATCGGCATCATCGGCTCCGGGCTGCTGGTCTATTACCTGTCACGCACGCGGGGCGAATGACGCCTCAAATGAAGTTATCGATCATCATCATCAATTACCGTGCATGGGGGCATTTGCAAAAGGCCCTTGACGCACTTGCGGACGATTTTCCTTCGGATTGGGAAATTATAATTGTCGATAACGAATCGGAACCCGCCTCCTTCTCCGCTTTTGAACAAAAAAATGCCTGGGTTCGTCTGGTCGCTAACCCAGTCAACAGTGGCTTCGGTTTCGGCTGCATCATTGGCGTCAAAGAGGCAAGTGGCGAACAGCTCTTGTTCATGAACCCTGACGTGATTGCGACCGCCAGCCAAATTCGCGAATTGGTCAACGAGAAAGCAAAAGACTCGCAGATTGCCCTACTCTCACCCAAGCAGGTCGGTGTGGACGGCAAACCGCAAAAGGTTTTTGACGAATTCCCTGATTGGGTGAATCAAAGCAAGATTTTGAAATCATTGCGACGCGTCGTTTTTCCAGGGCGCAAGCCAGACCCACGAGCGGACTATGAAGAGTTGGTCTTCTGCGATTGGGTAACAGGTTCGTGCCTGCTGGTTGATAGAACTGACTATGATGCGATTGGCGGCTGGTCTTCCGATTTCTGGATGTATGTCGAGGATGCAGACTTATGTAGACGCGCGCACGATCTGGGCATGCGCGTCGCATACACTCCAAACGTTCAGGTAATTCATACGCACGGTGGATCGAGCAGAATTAATGTTGCGGTCAAATCGATGACAAAGCTCGAAGTTATAATTTCCAAACACGTTTACAACGCCAGGCACGCCAAACCGTTAGCGCGATTCATCATTCATTGTTTGATTCCGCTGCTACGTTTACCCGGCTTGGTCGTGGCATTCCTGCTTGACCTTCTTACGGCGAGACAGGTGGCCACCCTTAACGTCCGCACGGGCGTGTTAAGCGGCTTACTGAGCTACTACTGGGGTGCTTTGAAGAACCACTCGTGGCTGAGTCCGAGGGCGCAGATAAATCAATCGTAGTTCGTTTCCAGCCAGTCTCGATAACTGCCGTCCGTGACACTTCGCCACCACGATTCATTTTCCAACATCCAGCTGATCGTACGATCAAGGCCGGTATCGAAACTCTCAATCGGTGCATAACCAAGCTCGGATTCCGAACGCTCAGCATCGATCGCATAACGCCAGTCATGCCCAAGCCGATCTTTCACGAAGGTAATCAACGACTCGGTCGGCGTGCCGTTTGCCGCAGGTGCATCGGGGTACGCTTCTGCGTGCTCCGGATGTTTTTCGAAAACCGCGTCGATACGTGCACAAATATCTTTAACAATATCGATATTGGCACGTTCGTTATTGCCACCTATATTGTAGGTTTCCCCAATCGTACCTTTCGACATGACCAAATCGATACCACGACAATGATCTTCTACATATAGCCAATCACGAATATTCGACCCGTCGCCGTAAACCGGTAATGATTGACCCGTCAGAGCGTTGACGATCATCAAAGGGATGAGTTTTTCAGGGAACTGATACGGCCCGTAGTTATTCGAGCAATTGCTGGTCGTGACTTCAAGACCGTACGTATGATGATAGGCGCGCACTAGATGATCAGATGCAGCCTTGCTCGCAGCGTACGGCGAATTCGGGGCATACGGCGTCGTTTCACAGAACGCCGGATCATCTCGGCCCAGTGTGCCGTACACCTCGTCCGTCGATACATGATGAAATCGATGACTGCTCGGCGCATTGTCAATGTCGAGCCAAACCTGTTTCGCCGCACGCAGAAGATTGTGAGTCCCAATGACATTCGTCTGGATGAATGCGTCTGGTTCGTGAATGGATCGGTCAACATGTGATTCGGCAGCGAAATGCACCACTGTATCAATACGATGCTCAACAAAAAGCGACGTCATAGCGTCCTGGTCCACAATGTCTGCATGGACGAAGCGATAGTCAGACTCTCGTTCCAGCCCCTGCAAATTCGCCATATTCCCTGCGTAAGTTAGCAAATCCAACACGATGATCTCATCGTCAGGATATTTTTCCTTCCAGTAATGCACGAAGTTGGCGCCAATAAAGCCCGCGCCCCCAGTGACCAGTAATTTACGCATAAACCTCTGCATCCTTGAGTAAGACACCACCTTCATCCGCGATCGACATCAATGCTTCGACACCCTCCTGCGCTGGCCAGTCAATGCCAATCTCGGGGTCGTCCCAACGGATCGTTCGTCCATGCTGTGGCGCATGATAGTCGGTCATTCGATACTCAAGATCGGCAGAGGCGCTGGTGATCATAAAACCGTGTGCGAACCCGGGCGGAACCCAGATAAGTTTTCGGTTGTTCTCCGACAGGTGGACGCCAACCCACTGTCCGAAAGTTGGCGACGAACGACGAATGTCCACCGCGACATCGAAGGCCTCACCGCGAATCACCCGAATCAACTTTCCCTGCGATTGCTCTATTTGATAGTGCAAGCCTCGCACCGTGCCACGTGCGGAGCGACTATGAACATCCTGCACAAAAGTTGCTTCAATGCCGGCGGCCGCAAAACCATCATCACGCCAGGTTTCCATCAGGAAACCGCGATTATCTTCGTGAACGTGCGGCTCTATGATCACGACCGCTGGAATCTGGGATGGGGTAAATTTCATTAGAACGTCGGATCTTCGAGCATCCGACGCAAGTACTCACCGTAGCCGCTCTTTCCCAATCGCGCTGCCAGCGTTTCCACCTGTGCCGCGTCAATAAAACCGTTCTTATAGGCTATCTCTTCGGGACAACAAATTTTCAGGCCCTGCCGATGTTCAATGATCTGCACAAATTGAGCCGCTTCCAATAGTGATTCGTGTGTTCCCGTATCCAGCCACGCCGCACCTCGACCCAGCACCTCGACTTGCAACGTGCCATCCTCGAGATAGAGTCGATTGATATCAGTAATTTCCAGTTCGCCACGTTCTGAGGGCTCCAGACGCTTGGCCATCTCGACCACACGGGCATCGTAAAAATAGAGCCCCGTTACCGCATAGTTCGATTTTGGTTCTGCCGGTTTCTCTTCAATCCCCAGGGCCGTCCCCGTGGGGTCAAAATTCACGACGCCGTAACGTTCGGGATCATTAACGTGATACGCAAATACCGTCGCAACGTTTTCGCGATTCGCCGCAAGTTGTAACTGATCTGCCAGACCATGGCCGTAGAATATGTTGTCGCCGAGAACCAATGAGACCGACTCGCCTGCAATGAATTCTTCACCAATAATGAATGCTTGCGCGAGACCGCCCGGATCCGGCTGAATCGCATATGACAATGAAATCCCCCACGAACGACCATCGCCAAGGAGCTGTTGAAATGCCGCCTGATCTCCAGGGGTCGTGATGATGAGAATGTCCCTGATACCAGCCGATATCAGAGTGGACAGCGGATAGTAGATCATCGGTTTATCGTAAATCGGCATTAACTGCTTGCTAACCGACAAAGTCAGCGGATGCAGTCGCGACCCGGTGCCTCCGGCGAGAATGATGCCCTTACTTGTTTGACTACCCACAGAATCGCTCCGCCATTACGCATCTACTACTTTAAACGATGGAATGGGCAAAATGTACTTGCCGCCGTTTTCACGATAAGCGCTGGTATTGGCCATAATTTCTTCGGCAAAATTCCAGGCAAGAATGATCAGGTAGTCCGGTGGATCTGATTCCAAAACAGATCGGTCAACGATCGCAATACCGTTACCCGGTGAAAAGCGGCCGATCTTTTCCGGCGTATCGTCGACAATGTAATCAATAGTATTGGCATCCAGCCCGCAGGAATTGAGCAAAGTATTTCCCTTGGCCGATGCAGCGAAGGCCGCAATCTTTGCGCCACCTTGCTTCAATATTCTGAGTTCGCGCGATAATTCTGCGATCAGATGATCAATATCGCGATTCCAGGTCAGATACTTATCTTCGCTGTGATAACCCCCGTCCTTCTCGGCAGCGAGGAAAACAGCAACGGATTCGTTAACCGTATGCCGCCCTTGATGACCCAGAAATACTCTTACGGTGCCGCCGTGAATGTCCTGTTTTTGTACATCAAACACTTCCAGACCGGTTTGTTTCGCCAATCGAACGACCGGCTGGATCAGCACATAACTCAAGTGCTCGAAATAAATCGTGTCGAATTCGCTGTGCTCAATGAAGTCCACCCCGTAGGGAAACTCCAGCATCAACGCACCGTCTTCGTGTACACAGGCTTGCACCGCCTCGAAAAATTCGTGCACATCGTCGACATGAGCAAAAACGTTCGTCGCAGTGATCAATTTCGGCTTTTGATGTTTTTCTACAATCTCCTTGGCAACATCTCCGGACCAAAATTTGTTCATCGTTGGCACGCCGCGTGATTCCGCAATTGCGGACATATTTTCGGCCGGGTCAACATTCAGAACATTGACGCCAAGTACTACTTTGAACTCGCCCAACAGTGCTCCATCATTTCCCGCAATATCGACGACCAGATCCTCAGGACCCAGGCTCAATAGTTCACCGGTGGAATCAGCCATTGCACGACAATGCTTGATGTAGCCCTTATTTACAGACGATCGATAGGTGTAGTGCGAAAACAGGACGCGCGGATCGATGACGACCGATAACTGGGACAGCGAACATTCACGACAGTAGAGCACCTGCATCGGAAACCGTTGCATCGCCCTGGCATCACTTGCGGACGATGCCAGGTTATTGGCAAGCGGCAGCATGCCAAGATCGAGATATTTGACCAGATCGGGACTACGACATATCCGGCACTCATTCACGCCCCGCACTACGTCCCGCCCAGCCTTATAGTCGGTCCAGCGAGACAGATCCATCGACGTGTCTGCCGGCGAATCATGGCTTGATTGCTGTCTTTCAATGGGTTTCACATCCGGATTCCGTTCTTTGGCGTATTCATAAAGGGACCGTTTTGGACCGCCAATATTGACGACACCGGTTAACGGACTCATGGCTGCTACAAGAATATCGGGCGCGATGATATCGACATACTCTTTCGACGACCACTTATCCGTAAACGCGGCAGGATAATCAAATTTGCCGCGCCCGAAACTGGTACGGATGATCAGATGGTTCGGCACAGCGCGTACGGCAGCCTCCCCCCCTAACTTTGTCCACGCATACAGATTGCCGGGTGCCAATTCATCAGATTCTGTATAGACACCCTGATCGCCTTTGTAGACGTAATCTGTCGACAAATAGACCAAACGTATGCGGCTACCCAGGCACGCTGCCGCAAGATGTGCCGTACCAATAATATTGGTCGTCACCGCCTCTGTCGGATCGATTTCGATTTTGCGATTATCGGTCGCAGCGGCTGCGTGAATAATAAGATCGGGCGCCCACTGGTCGATCATGGCAGCGACTGATGCGGCATCTGAAATATCCAGCTCATTACGGGCCGGTTTTATTAGCGGGACACCGAGTTTCGCAAGCTCAGTCCCCAGGAGACCGGAGCCGCCCGTCAGCAGTATCTGCATCCTGGAATGTCCTCACGCTGGAAAGCCCGCATGGTACCGCCCCGGACATGGGCTGTCTAAGATGCGCTGCCCACGGTAATGCAACGATCTCTCGGTGTATTCCGCTCATGGGGTATTCGTGAAACAATCCACCCTACTCTCAGATAGGCAGGAACAAGGTCCACAGACCCAAAACGCCTAATTTTTTTGCCCTTTTCCGACATCATGCGACCCCGAAATGGATGCTCCAAAACAAAATACAGACCCAGTCGACGCCGCTTTTGCGCTTTACCCCGAAATTCGGGCGATGTTTGACGAATTCCCAAAGTACCGGCCAGAGATATTACCGTCCAAGTACTGGAATGAGCTGAACCGAAAGAATCTTCAGCAGCTTGCCGATAGTGGCTACGAAAACTTCAAGCGTACGGTTGCGCGCAACTATTTCACCTGGATCGTCAATCCACTAAATAAGCAAGTACGCTTCTTAATGGGTGAAGCCGGATTGTGGGAATCAGTGAAGATCATCGCAGGCGCGATAGCATCGCCCCGTCATGAACTGCTGAAACGAAAACACACTATTTTCTACAACATGCTGACCAACTTACTGTGGGTCTA
>JABIUH010000179.1 GCA_018701055.1 Woeseia sp.
ACATCTTTTGAGCGGTCTTTGATTTCGACGTAACCATCCGGATGGCAGACCGCGAGATCGCCCGAGTGAAAGTAGCCGCCAGCAAATGCTTCTTTGCTTGCTTCGGGATTTTTAAGGTAACCCTTCATAACAACGTTGCCACGAAACATGATTTCGCCAACCGTCACGCCATCGCTAGGAACAGGCTCAAGCGTTTCGGGGTCAGCAACAACCAACTCCTCGAGCATTGTGTAACGCACTCCTTGGCGCGCTTTGAGATCTGCTTGTTCGGCGGGTGGAAGTTGATCCCATTCATCATGCCAGGCACAGACAACTGCTGGCCCGTAAACTTCGGTCAGGCCGTAAGTGTGGGTAACGTTAAAGTCCAGTTTGGCCATAGCCTCGAGAACGGCTGCAGGAGGAGCGGATCCTGCCGTCATAACGTTGATCGGCCCATTTATTCCGCGCGTCAACTCATCGTCCGCATTGGCCATTAGATTCAGCACAATTGGCGCGCCACACAGGTGGCTGACGTTGTGTTCTTTGATTTTCTCAAAAATATGATCAGCACGTACGGCGCGCAGGCATATGTTTGTGCCGCTCAACGCCGCTATCGTCCAGGGGAAACACCAGCCATTGCAATGAAACAACGGTAAGGTCCATAGGTAGGTGGGATGCGCCTGCATGTTCCAGGCGAGAATATTGGAAACCGCATTCAAATAGGCGCCGCGATGGTGAGTGACTACGCCTTTCGGATTGCCGGTTGTACCTGAAGTGTACCCGAGCGCGATTGCTTGCCATTCGTCTTTTGGTAATGACCAGTCAAACTCAGGGTCACCGGCAGCTAGAAAATCCTCGTACTCTATCACGCCGATGGAGTCGCCGCCGCCGTACGTTGTGTCATTGACGTCGATCACAATGGGCTTCTCATCGAGCAGTTCTAACGCGGCTGAGACGGTAGAGGAAAATTCCGGATCAGTTAGTAGTACTTTCGCATTCCCATGTCTGAGCTGAAACGCAATCGCTTCGGCATCCAGGCGAATGTTCAGCGCATTGATTACCGCTCCTGCCATAGGAATAGCGTAATTAGCTTCGTACATGGCTGGAACATTTGGCAGCATGAGCGCGACAGTGTCGTTTGTACCAACACCATATTGCTGCAACGCGGAGGCGAATCGGCGGCAACGCCTGTAGGTTTCGGACCAGGAATAGGTGAGTTCGTTGTATACAACCGCAGGACGATTTGGATAAACCGAAGCGGCCCGTTCAATAAAGGTTAGTGGAGACAGCGAGGAATAGTTCGCTGCATTCTTGTCGAGATCAGTGGAGTACTGGGAGTTCGGCATGACGCGTTTCTATTTATCCTTCCATTCGGGCTTGCGCTTTTGAATGAAGCTATCGATGCCTTCACGTGCGTCATGCGAGTCCATGTTGCAGGCCATGCGCTCACTTGCGTACGCGTAGGCATCCTCCAGGTCCATCGGCAATTGTCGGTAAAACATATCTTTGCCAAGCTTGATTGAGTGGGAGGATTTAGCGGCAATTTTGACGGCGAGTGCGCGCGTCGCGTCTTCAAGGTCCGCCGTTTCGACGACCTCGTTTACGAGGCCAAACTGCAATGCCTGCTGTGCGGAAATGAAATCCCCGGTTAGCAGCATTTGCATAGCTTGCTTTTGTAAAAGGTTGCGGCTCAAGGGGACTGCTGGAGTCGAACAAAACAACCCAACGTTAATGCCTGAGACTGCGAAGCGGGCGTCCTCGGCCGCGACTGCCAAGTCGCAGCTCGCCACTAGCTGGCATCCGGCGGCCGTGGCCATTCCGTTAATCCTGGCGATTACGGGTTGCGGCAAGCGGTTAATGCTCACCATCATCCGTCCGCACTTATCGAACAACGATTGGTGGACGGCACGTTCTTCGCTACTGCGCATTTCCTTTAAATCGTGGCCGGCACAAAATGCCTTGCCATTGGCCGCGATGATCACGACGCGTATTGTTTCATCCTGGGCGATGTCGTCCAGTGCAGATTGCAGCGCAGTTAACAGATCGGCGGAGAGCGCGTTGTATTGCTTCGGCCGATTTAACGTGAGCGTGACAATTCCGTCATCGTCGTGCCGTAAAAGCACCGGTGTTGCGTTAATTTGAGCGGCACTCATACTCATTGCCAAGTCTCCTGAAAATTCTTCCGCAGATAAGTCGAAAATTAGTGTTCGCAACCCATATTAGACCATGGTCGCGGGCCAAGGTGAGGAAGTGCGAAATTTCCGAAGAAATTCCACAGAAGATGGAAAGCGAACGCAATATTTGGCGGGGGTCGTCCGCACATCGATTCTTGCATTGGCTCGTTTTTCGATGAGCAATGCGGATTCAGTCATGCCGCTATCATCGGCGCTGAAAGCCAACCCCCATCAGGAGCCCAGACGTGCAAGCACTCTCGATTTTTAAACTGGATGATCTAAAGGATCGCGAGCCATCCCATGCACTTGTGGCCAACGTCGATCTGGCGGTCATTCGTTACGACGATACGGTTAGTGTGCTGTATGGACGCTGTGCGCACCGTGGTGCGCTAATGGCTGATGGACACGTCGATGGTGACAACATCATCTGCGGCTTGCACGGATGGGACTATCGACTCGACACTGGCATCAGCGAATACAACAATTCTGAGACGCTGCCTAAATTTAGTGCCTGGGTTGAGAGCGGCGAGGTTTATGTCGATGAAGACGAAGTCGCAGTCGCAGCGTGGGCGAAGGCTCATCCGCAACCTTATCAGCGCGATGCCTATCAGGGCGTTTACCAAGATCCTGTTGGGACGGTAGATGAGCCGCACGTATAGCTAATTCGGAAGTTGGCCAACGAAGGGCTGAGTAAAGTCGGACACCACGGTCCTGCTTCCGCGATGGGCGTACCACGTGATTCCCTGCCAAAATGGGACGATCTACAATTCGTTGTCGGCCAGCTGCACAAACTCCCATTGCTCGATGAAGAGCCGGTTGGCACTAACCTCACGATCGGGCCGAACGCGGCGAAACCAGTGCACCTCGATATTCCGCTATTTGTTTCAGACATGAGCTTCGGCGCTCTGTCGGAGGAAGCGAAAATTGCGTTGTCGAAAGGTGCAGAGCTTGCCGGCACCGGCATATGCTCCGGTGAAGGCGGAATGCTACCCGAGGAGCAGGAAGCCAACTCGCGTTACTTCTACGCACTGGCATCAGCCCGCTTTGGGTTTTCCTGGGACAAGGTGCAAAAAACTCAGGCATTTCATTTCAAGGGCGGTCAGGGCGCGAAGACCGGTACCGGAGGACACCTGCCTGGTGTCAAAGTGAAAGGAAAGATCGCCGAGGTTCGTGACCTGCCAGAAGGGGAGTCCGCAATCTCGCCGGCACGCTTTCCAGACTGGGACCAATTGAGCCAGTATCGTGATTTTGCGGCGGAGGTCCGCGAAAAAACGGGCGGTATCCCAGTAGGTTTCAAATTATCGGCGCAGCACATCGAAAAAGATATCGATGCTGCGCTTGAGATTGGCGTTGATTACATCATTCTGGATGGACGTGGCGGTGGCACGGGTGCGGCACCGTTGATATTCCGGGATAACATTTCGGTGCCGACAATTCCGGCACTGGCGCGGGCGCGCAGACATCTCGATCGTTGTGTTGCAGATGGGGTCGCCCTAATTATCACTGGTGGTCTGCGTACGCCGGCGGATTATGCAAAGGCCATGGCACTTGGGGCTGATGGCATTGCTGTTTCAAATGCCGCGATCCAGGCGATCGGTTGCCTCGGCATGCGTGCTTGTCATACGAACAACTGTCCGGTCGGTATCGCGACTCAAAAACCACACCTTCGTGCACGTTTGCCGGTCGACCTCGCAGCCGAACGTCTCGCAAGGTATTTTGAATCAGCTGTCGAGCTGATGACCGTCGTCGCACGAGCTGCGGGGCATCGTCATCTGTCTGAATTCAATGTTGAAGATCTAACGTCTTTCAAATCGGACATGTGTCAGCTGACTGGTATCGCCTACGGCGGGGTGTCGGCTGACTGATTCAAACCTGCGAGGCAGGGTGTATCACCTAGCGCAAAAGGCCAATAGGGCCTTTCTATGGATGGATTCTAATAGGGTATGCCGGTGTCATTACTTCGTAGTGGGGTTGAAGAAACACGACAAGGTCAGTTAACTCTTGCACCGTCATATAGCCATTGTAATTGTACATATTGGATTCACCATTCTCCGAAACCAATTCTTCTGCATACCCGCTTGCCAATTTGTGGGACGGATTGATTATCGACGTCACAAGTTCGCCATAAGTTCGAACCCTGGTCACCTTGCCGCCTAGCTCAACATAGGGAGGATCCCCAAAGGGAAGTGCGGGTAATTCCTCACCTCTTATGGTGTGACATTGATGGCACTGCATATATAAGAATGCTTCGCGCCCGGCAATCGCGTCGCCATCGGGCAGGCGAAAACCTTTCTCCGACATCATGTCGCGATCACAGCCGGCCATGCAGATTAATAGCACCGCCGTCGCTACAATTGTTTTCATGCGTTTCATGTCAATGCCCCTCATCAATCGATACTTGCGGTATAACGTGAGCCTTAACGTTTGTGTTTTTGCAGGGTTCTATTGTGAGTGCCGCTTCCGAATAGACCAATCCGTAACGATGCGAACTCTGATGCGGGATGTACCTATGTACTAGATGTTGCGAGCTTGGGCAGAAGCTTGGACAGCTATCGCTCAATAGTGATAGTTACGGATTCATATATATTGTAATGATCGGGATGATGGGCCTGTAATATAGGCAATACTTGCTGCCGCGATGAGTCCAATTCGAGTATCTACAAGATGATGAAGAGCAAAATGCACCGCTCGACCGATACCGATCAAATGTCTGACAGTTGGATTGATCGCATTGAGTTTCTTGTTGCGTCAATCCTTTAGCTCGGCATTCTATTTGTAACGATTACTGCTTTCATCGATCAACTCTGGTTGACGACCTTTTCCGGTGCCGTAGTTTTCCTATTGTCTTTTACTCCCGCCTTAATCGAGCGCCGGTTGCAAATTCGACTACCGATAGAGCTAACGTTATTTACCAGCGTGTTTCTTTTCGCAAGTTTTTCTCTCGGCGAAGTACGAGACTTCTATGATCGATTTTGGTGGTGGGATTTGGTGCTGCATGGATCTTCGGCGATCGTCGTCGGGCTAATTGGATTTCTGTCGATTTACGTCTTCTACATGACCTATCGAATACGAGTTGCTCCGTTTTACGTCGCCCTAATCACTTTTGGGTTTGCAATAACTGTCGGCACCCTGTGGGAAATGTTTGAATTTTTAATGGATTGGTTTTTCGGCCTCAATATGCAGCGATCAGGCATTCTCGATACGATGACGGATTTGATGGTCAACGCAGCAGGGGCGCTAACGGCAGCCACCATTGGTTTCTATTTTGTGCGAAATGAAGAGCGGTTACCATTTAGGCGTCTAATTCGAAGCATAGCTGAACGGCGACGCCAGCCACAAAAGAAAACTGGCTAGCGTCAACCGTCCGAGTATCACTAATTACATGGCGACTTCGTCGAATGATCCGTACTCATCGTCGTCCAAGAGGTGCGGTGTTGGTAGTTTCTCGCGAGTGCCGGTGTAGTAGTCAGGTACACCCGGTACTACCGGAGTAGAGAACCAATTTGGCTTCACGATCATTAGGTCACACGGAAGCCTGTCGAGAACCTTCTCCGTTGTGCTGCCCACGAATATGCTTTGCAATTTATTTCTTGCGATAGCGCCCATCACAACCAGCCCTGCATCCAGACTGGTCGCGAGCTCCGGAAGTAGGGTGTGAGGCTCGCCTTCGATCCAGTGAGATCTCTGATCAGGGACCTTACGTTGGGTGACCAAGGCTTCGTAGCTTTCTCTGCGGTCCTCGTCGAAGTTTTCTTCCAATTCCGCCATTGGGACTACTCGAGAGTCGGGAGACGAGAATCGGTGGCTACTCAACGGCACGTGAGCATGGAAAACGTGTAACTCCCCTGATAGTTTGCTAGCAAGCATGTCCGCTTCATCGAGTATTAGCGCATCAAGAGTCGATTCGAGATCGTGCTCATGGGCAGGGTCGATACTCGCAATGATTCGGGCGTCGGCAGGCCAATTATGAGGCTTCGACAGCCAGACCGGCACAGGGCACTTTAGGATCAAATTCCAATCGGAATTTGTGAAAATCGCTTGGCGAAGTTTGCTGTGATAATGCGTGTCTTTCAATATTAGTTTCGGGTTTGTGCGCAGCACGTGACGCACGATTCCGTCGTCAAGTGGTCGATCCCATATGGAACTGACGATGACATTCAGGCCCTGATTCCGAAGGGGCTTTGCTATCTTTTCCAGTTTTTTTCGATTCTCGCCGACCACCATTTTTCGAGAGCTTTCGACAAATGACCGATGGCCGGCCCGTGCACTCGTTAGAAATTGCTCGTAGTGACAAATGAGTAGCTCAATGCCGAGGTTCAGACTCTTTGCGAGCTACGCGCCACGTTCTATGCAGACTTGCTCGTTGGACACGGTCGGGTCAACAACAACCAATATTCGATTTTCCGTCTTCATTATGTTTCTCCGTTAC
>JABIUH010000372.1 GCA_018701055.1 Woeseia sp.
GCTCCCAATTATGTGTTGAACGATCTCGCCGCAATTGATGGGGTCACGGCGGTGGCGAGCCGGGTGGTCGGTGGAGCATTGATCAATTTGGATAACACTCTGGTACCCATACGAGCTCAGGCGGTTTCATTACCGGATTTCGCCGCGCCGCGACTCAACGATCTCTACCTGTCGTCTGGTCGGCGCATTGATCCGTCCCGCAAGGATGAAATTTTGCTGTTGGAGGGTTTTGCAGTCGCCCATGATTTGAAGCTCGGCGATAGTTTGTCGGCAACCATGAATGGCGCACGACGTAGGTTTGAAATTGTCGGTTTTGCCCAAGCACCCGAATACCTTTATTCCGCCGCACCTGGGGAGCTTGCCCCTGACGATGCGCGTTTTGCCGTTATCTGGATGAGTGAGGACGCACTTAGGGCGGCCTATGATCTTGACGGTGCGTTCAATCAAGCGCTGCTCGGCCTGGGTCGGGGAAGTGATCTACCGGCAGTTCTCGACTCGGTCGACAGAATTCTTGCCGATTACGGTGGTATTGGTGCTTTTGGACTTGAAGATCAACTCTCTAACCGATTTATTACTGAGGAGATTGATGGGCTTAAAGCTTCCAGTCGTAGCGTACCGCCGGTTTTCCTTGCCGTTGCAGCATTTCTTCTGTACATCGTGATTTCACGTATGGTGCAATCAGAGCGCGAACAAATTGGGCTGCTCAAGGCTTTTGGCTATACCAGTAGCGAGGTTGGGATGCACTATTTTAAGTTCGTTCTGGTCATAGCGATCGCTGGTGCTTTATTGGGTTGCATACTCGGCGTGATGGCAGGACGCAGCCTTGCTGGTTTCTATCAGATCTATTACAAGTTTCCTTTTCTTGTCTTTAGAGTCGACCCTGCGACTTTTCTTACCGGTTTTTTTGTCAGCGTTTTATCCGCATCCGCTGGCGGGTTGGTTGTTCTGCGTAAAGTTTTTGGTATGGTACCGGCTGAGGCAATGCGTCCACCTGCACCCGCTGATTATAGTCGGTCAGCCTCCCTTGGACGCGCCTTGAAACGTGTGCTGGATCAGCCGGGCCGAATGGTGATACGTCGTATAGTGCGTCAACCAGGCCGAGCGGCGGTTGCCGTTATTGGTATTGGCGCAGGAATGTCGCTGTCGGTGGCGATGCTCAGCGTAATGGCTAGTTTTGATCAGATACTGGAGCTCAATTTCAGCGTCATGGATCGTAGTGATGTCACGGTGTCTTTTATCGAGCCGTTGTCTGACAAGACGCTCTTTGAGTTGCGAAGCCTAGCGGGTGTGATCGACGTTGAACCTTTCCGTAGCGTGCCTGCTATTCTTCGGAATGGTCGCAATACCTATCGTGGTGCGATCAATGGATTAGTTTCGGAGCCTCAACTGAATCGTGCCGTAGACGACGCGATGCGCCCGATTCTCATTCGTAGTGACGGAATCATACTCGCCGAGTCTCTGGCGAAAATATTGAACATTAATCCGGGTGAACTCCTGACAGTCGAGGTACGTGAGGGCCGTCGACCGGTGCTTGAAATTCCGGTCGTCGGGATTTCAGAAAGCTTGCTTGGTTCACCTGCCTATTTTGAATTGGCAGCGCTTAATCGGGCGCTGAGAGAGCCTCACCGCGTATCCGGAGCATTTTTACGAATCGATACTGATCAAAGCGACACGATCTATCAGGCCATCAAGGATATGCCAGCCGTCGCCGGTGTCAGTTTGCGTAGCGAAGCGCGAGCGGCATTTCAACGATTGATGAACACGGGTGCAGGTGCTATTCGTTTTGTGTTGGCGGCGATTGCCGGTATTATCACTTTCGGGATAATCTACAACAGCGCGCGGATTGCTTTTTCCGAACGTGCTCGTGACTTGGCTAGCCTTCGTGTGATTGGTTTCACTAAAGCTGAAGCCGCCTTCGTTTTGCTTGGAGAGCTTGGTGTTATTACATTGCTGGCTCTACCGGTCGGTATGATTTTTGGCTACTATCTTTCGTTGCTTATTTCGGCAGGTTTCAGTACCGATATCTACCAAATTCCGGCATATATAGTGCCGGAGAGCTACGCTCTGGGTACTATTGCCGTGATTGCTGCGGCTACGATTTCTGGTTGGTTGGTTAAGCGTGATGTAGATAGGCTCGACCTTGTTTCAACCCTTAAAACACGGGACTAGTACTCCTTCCACATGATATTAACGTATTCAGAGTGTTCCAGATGAATCAAGACAAGGCGCAGTCCGAAGATAATGGCGAGTCCTTTTCGAGGACTGCAACGCCGTATTGAATCATCTGGGTCGCTCCCTTCGGGCGAGACGGGAAGCGTCCGTCCGCGTTGATGGGTTATGGCAAAAAGTTGAGCCTCTTGGCAAGGACTAGTCATTACCTGCGAGTCTCGTCTAGCGGACGGACGCTTCCCGTCTCGCTGAATTCGGCAATATCATGTGGAAGGAGCATCAACCCTTTATGGAGATCTTGCAATCGATTTACATTTAACTCGCGCATTGCTTTGTGCGCATCGCATGCCGCACGCGCGCCGGCCACCGTCGTGTAATACGTGACCTTATGCATAAGCGCCTCACGCCTAATCGTATAGGAGTCCGCAATACTCTGTTTGCCTTCTGTAGTATTCACGATGAGACTGACCTGGCCATTCTTGATTCTATCGACAATATGCGGAGGCCCCTCCTTGACTTTATTGACCACTTCTACTGAAACACCTTGCTCAGTCAAGGCGCGAGCAGTACCTTTAGTAGCAAACACACGGAACCCGGCCGCTGCAAAATATTGTCCAATAATAACAATTGCA
>JABIUH010000329.1 GCA_018701055.1 Woeseia sp.
CGCATGACAGACCCTTTGCCGAATTGTTTTTCAATTTGTCCTAGAGCGGCGGCAAGCGCCTTTTTTCGATTGTCATCCATTGTTTTTTGAGCCATTTAGGAGGGAGAAGTTAATGGGTGATTATCCCATTTTTTGGAGGCGCAGGACAGTTGGACCGCGGCCCTTAATTGAGCAATCTATGAAGTATTACACCGAAGTTATTGTTTCAAAGGGCGGTACTGAACTTCGCCTCGTTGCGATAAAGACTCAACCAATTCGAAGTCCGTCCACAACAGCTCGATCGGTCGCGCCAACCGCACTTCCTAAAAGGCCCTCGCCTTCCTTGAAACGGTGATATGGGGCCGGTAAACGCGATCTTCCGGGGCTATTCCCAGGGGCGCCACAGCCTGGTGCAGCTTGGTCATCAGCTGGCTCAATTCAGGCGGCGTCGTTTTCGCGTGTATACAGGCGATTTTGGGACTCTGCCAAAACGTCAAACTGTCAAAACGCAGTCTGATTTCGCCGGGGTCGATAAGACCCATTGCCTTCCAAAGGCCCGGCAGGTGCTGTTCAGGGAAATTCTCAATGAATACTAAGGTCACATGCCAATTGCGACGATCAACGGTCGAACCCTCGATCGCCGATAACACAGGGTTAATCGTGTCGCGCAGCAGCTCCCGCTAACGATGCGAGGGCCACAACGCAAAAAACAACTTCCTGTCAGCCATCTTTTCTCAACCGCTCCCTGATGCCGAGTAACGCCGCCATGACCGTTTGTGCCCGTACATCTTCCCGATCTCCCGGAAAATGCTGCCGGTCTGCTTCAGACTTAATTTTGTCCTTCTTTCGGGTCGCCCAGCCAAACCAAACCGTGCCGACCGGTTTCTCTTTGCTGCCACCCGTGGGCCCGGCGACGCCGCTTACAGCTACTGCATAGTCTGCGCCGCTCATGGCCAGCACGCCTTCAGCCATCTCACGCACTACGGCCTCACTGACGGCGCCATGTTCGTTCAACTTAGCTGGATCAACACCAGACAACGATTCCTTGGCGCCATTCGAATAGGTCACTATTCCATAGCCGAAGCACTGCGAACTTCCGTCAACGCCCGTGATTGCTTTAGCAATCCATCCACCGGTACAAGACTCAGCCGTCGCCACGACTTTGCGCGATTTGATCAACTCTTTGACCAAAACAGTTGCTGCGCTCTCTATGTCAGTGGGTTCATCCATTGCTTAATTGATCGTACAACGCGATATGGCTTTCTACCATCGCCTGAACCGAAAATTCGTCTCGCATACGTTGCCTACCTGCCGCACCTAAGGACCGACGCATCTCCGGTTCTTCGATCATGAGCTCGATCGCTTTTTGTAGACTCTCGACATCTCCTGCCGGGATTAGCGCGCCGGTTTTGCCGTGAGCAACCGCTTCCTTAGCGCCCGCAACATTAAACGCAATCACCGGTAATCCAGCAGATGCTCCTTTTAGCATCGCAACACCGAGGCCCTCTTTCTCGGCAGGATGCACGAGCAAGTCGAAGGCCGCCAGATATTCATCAAGGTCGAGGCGAAACCCTGCAAACTTAACGGCTCCACTTAGGCCGAGTTTGCGAGCCAGCGCCCGTAGTTGCACCTCATCTGGCCCGACCCCGAAGACGACGACTCTAATTTGTGGGTTCTTGAAAACCAAGCCAGGCAAAACATCGAACAAGAATCGATGCCCTTTGCGGCGAATAAGCTGGGCGACGACAGCAATAGCAAAGTGTTCTTCATTGAGATCAAAGTGGCGGCTCAGCACATCCGCTTCCGGCGCTTGATTCACGCTATCAACATCGACCGCATCACGGATCACAACGAGGCGATCAGAATTAATCCCGGCTGTGTTCAAGACAGTCGCAATATTGTCGGAAATTGCAATGACTTTGCTGAATGGCTTGTAACGGAGTCGGGAGAAATATGACGACTCCAGGTTATCTACACGACGTGACAAGACCGCCGGAATTCCAGCGGCTCGTGCTGCTCGGCCGCCCCAAAAATCCGCACCGCGTCGGCTGTGGCAATGGACAAGATCTGGTTTTGCCTTACGAAGAAAATTACGTAAGCGCCACATGAATCGGATGTCATGATCGCCTGCGCACGGCATTTCGACAACGCTGAGCCCTAATGCAGACGCCCTGCTGGCGATATCAGAATCCGGGGGACAGACGAGTTCGCAATCGACACCGGCTGCAACTAAGCCTTCCAACAACCAGATAACCTGTTGCGCGCCGCCATAGAAATGGCGCCCAGTTTCAACGTGGACGGCTTTCACGTGTTCATTTGCGAGGCATCGACTTCATAACTTGCAAAGGCTAGCATGCATCACTCGGATGCTTGAAAATAAAAAGAAAATGAGCGCCAACGTCACTCCCGTCCATACACCGATGATGCAGCAATACATGCGCATCAAATCGGACTACCCAGACATGCTGGTTTTCTACCGGATGGGAGATTTTTACGAGTTATTTTTTGACGATGCGAAGCGGGCGTCAGCACTCCTCGATATTACGTTGACGGCACGCGGCAAAACCGGGGGCAACGCGATCCCGATGGCCGGCGTTCCCTATCACGCCATAGAAGGATATCTGGCTAAACTCGTCCGCAAAGGCGAGTCCGTTGCCATTTGCGAACAGATCGGAGACCCGGCCACCAGCAAAGGCCCGGTCGAGCGCAAAGTTATGCGTGTCGTCACTCCCGGCACACTAACGGATGAAGCGCTGCTCTCTGCTGCACGGGACAATCTTGTCGCAGCGGTGTGTTTTTCCGGCAGTCGAGTTGGGCTCGCTTGGCTCGACCTTGCCGGTGGACGCTTTCGTCTGACAGAGCTGGAAGGTATCGAGGCCCTCGGCGGCGAATTGGAACGACTGAAACCTGCAGAAATTATCGTTGCTGAGGAAGGTGCCGAAAGGATAGTCAACAACGGCATTCGTACAAGTACACGACCACCCTGGCACTTTGAGTTGGACAGCGCGACTCGACTCCTCTGCGCCCAATTCAAAACGAAAGATTTATCAGGCTTTGGATGCGACGACTCACCACTCGGCGTTGCCGCAGCAGGAGCGCTGCTGCAGTACGTTAACGACACACAGAAAACGGCTCTCCCACACCTAAGTTCCGTCACAGTCGAGACCTTAAGCGATGCCGTCATTATGGACGGTCCGACGCGACGTAACCTGGAACTTGAAGAAAGCCTGACCGGACACAAGGATCTCACCTTGGCCGGCATTATGGATCGATGCCAGAGTCCGATGGGTAGTCGACTTCTCAAGCGTTGGATACAACGACCCATTCGCAATGCGGAATTGCTGCGCGGCCGGTATCAAGCGGTCGAGTCAATTTTAATGTCA
>JABIUH010000406.1 GCA_018701055.1 Woeseia sp.
ATGCGTCCCCAGGGTGGCTTGAACAATGGCAAGCCAAACGGTCCTTCGACTTCTGCTGATCGACTGACAAATTGCATATTCGAACGATCCGGGTCATTTATCATGCCTAATACGCCGACCGTTTTTGCCGACGATACATACATTATCCCGGTTTCCGGATCAGCAATGGCACCTTGCCAGTTGGCACCGCCACTGCCTGATGGCGAAAACAGCGTTCCGCCATTTGTGTCCGAATACACAGTCGGTGGTGTGAACATTGGGCCGATGGTGTAATTCGATACGATTCGCTGCGCTTCGCGGAAAATTTCCGGCGTCAGATCGTTGAGATCATCGAATGTTACGCCACTCGGAAAGAACGGTTCCGGCAATGTAGGAACCGGTTGAGTTGGTGCTGTAATTTCGTCGGGGACATTGCTCGACGGATAGGCAACTTCCTCGATCGGCCAAACAGGTTCGCCAGTGCGTCGATCAAAAACAAAGGTAGTGCCTTGTTTGGTTATTTGAGCGACAGCGGGTATTGCCTTGCCGTCAACCGTTATGTCGATAAGTATGGGTGCGGCCGGAAGATCATAGTCCCAGATAGGGTGGTGGACGGTTTGGAAGTGCCATACACGCTCGCCAGTTTTAGCGTCCAGACAAACGAGGCTTTGTGCGAATAGATTGTCACCGGGGCGGTGACCGCCGTAGTAATCGCCGGTAGGTGCCTCAGTTGGCAAATAGACATAGCCAAGCTCAGGGTCCGCAGACATAGGTGCCCATACGCCGACGTTACCCGTATACGTCCACGAATCGTTTAACCAGGTCTCATGTCCATATTCTCCAGGTTGCGGAATGGTGTGGAAAATCCACAGTCGCTCGCCGGTTATTGCGTCATAGCCGGTGACGTTGCCGACCGGCATTTCTTTGGTCGGTGGTGCGCCGCCAGCAGGAAATGCGGATCCCACGATGACCACGTCGCCGACCACAATGGGTGGTGAGCTGGCACCAATCCTTGCGTTCTCGAGATCGAGATTCTGATCAATATTCGCTTTCAGATCGACAATGCCACCGTCACCGAAGGACGCAAGTGGCCGACCATCGGACGCGTCAAGTGCGATCAAATGATAGCCGGGAGAAACCATGTAGATCGTTTCTTGTTCACCATCGCGTCGATACGCAACACCGCGACCAGGACCCTTGCGTGGTGCGTTGTCGCCACGTTTTCCCTCATCAATGCGATACATCCACAACGTCTCGCCAGATGCCGCGTCGATTGCGACGACCGCGCGACGAATGCCAGCGGTTGCGTATAAAACACCGTTTGCCATCAATGGCGTCGTTTCCAAATTCGGCCAGGAGACGGGCCCAAAATTATCTGAACGCCACCGCCACGCGATCTCAAGTTGATCGGCATTTTTTGCGTTGATCAGGTCCAGAGCCGAGTAATTTTGACTGCCCGGATTGCCGCGATGATGCAGCCATTCCACGGTCTCGCCCGAATTGTCTTCTGCCAGCAACTCTTGTGGCATTCGATTTTCTGGATCTACAAAATCAATACGTGAAAGCGCGTCGTTTGACCCAACGAGGTTCGCTGTACCCGCCCGAAAACCGTTCCGATTAAGAATGTAGGCGATAACGTTTTCGTATGCACTGTCCGCCAGGCCTGCTGGTTTGGTCACCGGCATCGTCTGTTGCGTCAAAGAATAGAATTCGGCAAGTGATCGCCCGCGCCAATTGTCGACTACGGTTCGGCCAGCGAGAGCCGGTCCGCCTTCAGTGCCTTCCATTTCCTGGCCATGACAAAGGACGCACTCGCGGCTGTATACGGCTTGGCCGGCCGATGCTTGTTCAAGCGTGAATACACCCCGGTCTATATTGGTTTGCGCCTCGCTCAGAACGGGAAGCAGGAGCAGGCTGGCAAAAACACGGATCAGAATATTCATAACACATCCATTGAGAAGACTTCGTGGGAGAGGATACACCGTTGCTACAGAAAGTCGGCGATGTTGTGATGTTCCGTACTGCGATATAATGGGCAGCCGGATATCGCAAAGCATAACAATTATTCATCGATACCGGACTAGCGTGGGGATGCGATCTTGCCGAAAAACCAAGGCGAAAAACTAGCCAAATCATCGACGGTGCATAGCGTCGTAGTTGCCGCGAAATTGCTTGAGTTCTTGGCGGACAGCGGCCGGCCACAGCGTGTTACTGACATTTCCCTGCACTTGGGGATGACAAAGGCCAGGGTGTCTCGACATCTGAGCACTTTGAACGACCTGGGCATGGTCGTCCGGATGCCCGATAAGAGCGGCTATCGGCTGGGACCAACATTGTTTCGTTTGTCGAATGCCGCGCTCGATCAGTATGAAATTACCAATATCGCTTACCGTTATATGGTCGCTTTGCGTAATCAGGTGCACGAGGCCTTGCTCCTCGCGATTCCAGCCGGTGGCGATGCCTTGATCGTATCGACCGTCGTAAGCGGCAAGGCTCTGTCGCCCGAGTTGGTTCGCGGTAGTCGCTTGCGCGTGCCGATTTCGCCGACTGCCGGTGTCGTATTAGCATTTGCGCGTGAGTCCGTTCGTGAGCGTGTCTTGGCTCGACGTGCTGAGAGGCACCCAAGTCGCGAGGTGGTTCTTGATCCCGTCAAGCAACGACAAGAATTTAAGAAAATTCAAGATAGATTTTATGCGTTTCATGACGACCCGCACGACGCCGGATTTGCTGTTTTGTCAGCCCCAATTTTTAATCATGCGGAGGGGTTGGAAGCCGCACTCACCTTAGTGATGAATCGTCGGGCTGGAAATGTGGATCACGAAAAGCAATATTTGCAGGTGTTGATGGGAACCGCGATTGAAATATCGCGGGCGCTAGGCTCGCTGAAAATGGCCAATTGTATGGCTGAAAAATACGGCGGGTAGCGCAAAGGGCCAGAGCCTTGGCTCCGACCCCGAATGTCTGCGACAAGTTTTCAGTTGCACAGCAGACTCAAAGGGTCAAAGCGCAAGCCCTGACCCTGACACTTTAACGCGAGCTTTGACCTCGATACTCTGGTCCGAAAGGGGCAATGCGGCGCAATAGTTGGTAGTCTGTAAGCCCCACGCAGAAAAAAAAGAAAAGTAACTCAAGGGACAAGGAGTACGCCGTGTTTGAATGGCTTGAATATTCGGCAATCGCAGTTTGGGTAGGGGAGTCGCTTTACGGTTACCCCTTCATGTTGGCGTTGCATGCAGTTGGTCTCTCGATTGTGGTCGGAATTTTCGCCATGCGTGATTTGCGTTTGCTCGGTTTTTTTTCGGGTATCAGCTATGAATCTATCGATGATCTGCGAAAAGTTGGCTGGGCTGGCTTTGGCGTCAACGCGGTCTCCGGGTGTTTCTTATTCACCTCTCAAGCAACCATTTTCGTTGAAAGCACACCGTTCCTCTCGAAAATATCAATGATCTTTCTTGCTGCCATATGTGCTGCGATCATTCAAAACCGAATGCGGGACGAAGCGGCGGCGTGGGATGAATCCGGCACGGCTGCAGTAGGGTCCGTTAGAGCGATTGCGGTTCTATCACTGATGCTCTGGGTAGGCGCCATTATTTCTGGCCGCCTGGTCGCATACCTGTAAAGGATAGGAGAGAGAAATGGAAGATTTCGTACAAACTATCGAAGGGTCTGCGATCAACGAATTGATTCTCGGTTCGGCCTGGTTGTGGCCAGTTATGGAGATTCTGCACTTCATCGGTCTTTCGATTTTACTGGGTGCGCTTTTGATTATTGATCTGCGGTTGGCAGGTTTTTTTCGCAAGATCGATATCGCTGCGACACATAAATTATTGCCATGGGTATTCGCCGGCTTCGGTATCAATTTAACGACCGGCATTTTATTCGTGCTTGGAGATCCGTATCGTTACACAGCGAATATTGGTTTCTGGTGGAAAATGGGCCTTGTTGGCGTCGCGGGACTGAACGCGCTGTGGTTCTGGTGGAAAATCAATCCTGTTATGCAGAGCTGGGAACCCCACGCTGATACGCCGGCACTTGCCAAAGTTATTGCCTGGGTATCATTGGGATCCTGGTTCGGCGTGTTGTTGTTAGGTCGCCTCATTCCGTATATCGGTACGGGTTAGGCAGCGCCTTTGGATTTCCGAAAAAATAAGGCTCGTTCGCGAGCCTTATTTGTTTCTTGCCCTGCGGAATATCAAACGTAATGGCGAGTAGTCGATAAACTATCCAGAATGAGTAACAGCAACTCCGCTTTATCCAGTCGAAATTTCCGTCTCTATCTATTTGGAAATGTTCTGTCGGTATTGGGAGTATGGGTCCAGCGGCTGGCCTTGGGGTGGCACGCCTGGGAACTTAGCCAGTCGGCACTTGTCGTCGGGCTCATCGCGGCCGCGCAATTCATGCCGCTCATTGTGCTCACGCCGTTTTTTGGTGTGCTCGTCGACCGAATGAACATTCGCCTGGCGGCAATTGCGATGCACTTTTTGCTCACTGCTGTTGCCACGGCGCTCGCCCTGTTGACGCTTTCGGGAAACATGACGATTGAGTGGTTGTGCGGTCTAGCGCTGGCTCATGGTATTGCCAATAGTGCCTATTCACCGGTCCGACTGTCTCTGATTCCGAATCTGGTTAGGAAAGTACAGTTTCAGAGTGCGGTTGGCATTGCCTCGACCTCATTCAATGTGTCGCGATTTATCGGCCCGGGGATCGCGGGTGGGATTGTCGCGCTTTATGGGCTTGGCTGGGCCTACGCGATTAACGCGATTACCTATTTGCCGACCATTTTCGTGTTGGCAATTATTCGTATCGACGACAAATCTGGCGCCGATAAATCAAAGAAGCCGTATTTAGAACAATTACGCGAAGGCTTGCGTTACACGCTAGATCACACGCAGATTCGTAATATTCTCTTACTTGCTGGCGTGAGTAACTTTTTCGGCCGTGGAATTCTGGAGTTGATGCCGGCGTTTGCGGCCCTGATTTTTGCCGGCGGTAGTAGCGTTTTGGCAGCCCTAATGGCTGCGTCCGGCGTTGGCGCAATAATTGCAAGTCTAATGTTCGCTTTTGGCGCGTTCAAGAATCAATTGCACGCAGTGGTGGCCGTCGGTTCGATCGGCGTTGCGTTGAGTATGGCGTTCTTCGGAGAAACCGAATCTCTAATCGCGGGATCGCTAGTGGTGCTGATGCTCAGTCTGTTTGCGAGTCTGGTGTCTATTGGGTCACAAACAGAAGTGCAGATGTTGGTTGAGAATAGGCTCAGAGGGCGTGTGATGAGTCTGTGGACCCTCGTCATCATGGGTGGGCCGGCAATTGGCAGTGTGGTTGCAGGCGCGCTCGCGGAAGACATTGGCGCGAGGCTCATGTCCTACATTTTCGCTGGAGCGTGCTTGTTATTAACGTTGTGGGTCGGACTAAAGCGACCAACGGGCAGGGCGCAGGCGTAAAGGGTTAGAGCGAGAAGCTCTGACCCTGAAAGAGCAACTTAGTCTGCGTGAACAATTCCCGCGGCAATACCCAATTCAGGTGCGACAGTATAGAAATCCAAGTTCGGAAGAGCACCACCGGCTGCGCGATGAGCGGCGGCAGCTGCAATCCAGGTATGTAATTCCATCGACCCAATACCGGCATCTTCTACCAATGCATATGGATCCCAGGTATCGAACTCTTCTAATCGACCGGCGCAAAACACTTCGAGAAATCGTTCGTCGGCCGCCTGATTGAGTTTCATATCCTTCGCCGTACGCTCGCCGCGCACAATCATCTCGGCGCCTTCAATGTGCATCTCTTCCAGAAGATCGATCCAGCCCTTTGGGCTTAAAGAGCCCGCCTCGTCGCCGCCCGATCGTTGCCATGCGGCAACTTCAGGCGTGCCTTGGCCGATCTCCGGATAATATCTGCGTGGGTTGTGGGACATACCGCCGGATGCAAGCAGTAATACTCGCTGATCCAGACCGGCTACGAATTTTCCGATGGCTTCGCCCATTAGTCGGGTGCGGCGGAAAGGAACATACGGTTCGGCAATCGCATTGATAAAAACGGGGATAACGGGTTTCGCGTCCAAACCACCCAACATGTTATTGATGGTTTGAGAGAAGCCATGATCAATCGCCATGTCGGTGGACGCAGCGGGATCAATATCGTTTGCCCGTAGATTATTGACCATTTCCGTTGCAATGCTAGTGGGTACATTCAAAGGCCCTGCGAACCCCCCAATGTCACCGACCGCTGTAGCATGTAATCCGACGCAGAACGATGGCATTAATTTTAAGAAGAATCCGTTGAAGTGATCTGCACCAAAGGCGATGACCAAGTCGGCATCAAATTCTTTCGCCGCATTTTCGCGTTCTTTGTACGCATTCTGTAGCGCATCCCAGTCCGTTGGTGGTTTGGCATGGCAATAAAGCAGGGGACTGTGGGATGCACAGATCAAAGAAGTCGTCATGAGTTTTTTCAGCCGTTTCGCGCGTTCATTTTGAACCGATGGGTCCCTGGTTATCCGGCGCGACGAATATCCGTTCGATGTGCCGTCGGCTGAATCGCCAGCGACCGTCCGTACAATGCCTGTAATCATCAACAAAGTCAGCGATGAGATGTGGTTCTGTACTTGAAATTGGCGGGCTTTGATCCGCACCGAAGGTCATGCACACACTCTGTCCGGCCGCGGAGGTTTCGCTGTTGATTTGCACAC
>JABIUH010000265.1 GCA_018701055.1 Woeseia sp.
TGGCCAACCCCTCATCAACCCCTTCCGGATTAGGCGGCAATCCCAGATCCTGGAGGACGACGGTTGGCTCATGCCGGCGAAGTTCGTTGATGGCCGAGATTCGATCTTCGGCGGTGACGACGTCATACCCTTCGAAGCACCATTTAAGCTGCGAAAGCAGCCCGGGATCATCTTCAACAATCAGCAGTTTTCGGCTTTCCTGATTCAAGTTCGTCCTCCAACGGCCCGGGCAAATCCGGTCTCTCAGCCGGACCGCAATGGTGCCATGACTGGCTGTGACTTTGCAGGTTCTTGATCACACGGCTTTGCGGTACGAGTTCGCAGAATGGAATGTAACTTCTGTCTGTTATTTCACTTAACGCTATTGACAATCATTCTCATTTGGATTTTAATTACTGAAACGAGCAACGACAGTGAATCATGTACGTTTGTATCTGTAAATCAATCACCGACAGGCAAATCCGCCGGGCCGCCGCTAGGGGCGTGGATAACCTTTATGAGCTCCGCGAGCAGCTAGGCGTGGCCGCAGGATGCGGTACCTGTGCGTCCATGGCGCAGGACATTCTGAACGAATCCAACGGTTGCCAGGCACAGCCATCGCTTTACATGCCCTCTTCCACCTAAGCAGAAATCGGACCGAATGACGCGATAACCGGCTGATGCCGGTTTTTTTATGCCCGCGTGGCCGCTACAATCATGCTTCCATAGCAACACTATCCAGACGATCCGGAGAATCAAAAATGCAGGGCGACGCCACCATTATCGAACATCTCAATCGCGTGCTAAGAAACGAGCTCACGGCAATCAACCAGTACTTCCTGCACGCGAAAATGATGAAGGACTGGGGTTTTGATTCTCTTGGCGACAAAGAACATGCGGAATCGATCGATGAAATGAAACATGCCGACGCGTTGATTGAACGCATCCTGTTCCTGGAGGGCCTTCCGCAAATGCAGGAATTGGGCAAAATCAGGATCGGCGAAGATGTGCCGGAGATGCTGCAGTGTGATCTCGATATGGAACTCGATGCCATCCCGGACCTTCGCGCCGGTATTGCCTATTGTGAATCACGCAAGGACTACGTCAGTCGCGATATTTTCAACGATATCCTGACGTCCGAGGAAGAACACGTTGACTGGCTAGAAACGCAGCTGGATCTGCTCGAGAAACTTGGCGAGCAGAACTATTTGTTGTCCGCGAAGTAATTTTTGGTGATTGAATCGAAATTCAATCGCCTGAAGGCATCTGCTAACCAATGGGGTTGGAAACGAGCGCTGTTCAGAATAGTTTTGAGGTATGCCGCCCGATACTTGGGATTCCATATTCACGTAGTGCGAATCCGTACGCTGGAACCAGATCCTAACTACCCTTCGACGCCACCCGACATCGACTTTCGAATTATACAATCAGAGGAATTGTTGCAAGCAAGCGAAGATCTTGAGCTCGATCTAGATCGGAACTTTGTCCGGGATTCGATTGCCCGGGGTGATATTGCGTTCGGAGCGTTCGATGGCCCTATGTTGGTTGCGTACATATGGAGCGCATCGTCATCGTCATCGTCATCGTCATCAGCACCGCACACTGACAAACTCTGGGTCAGGGTCGATCGACTCTATGCCTACGCTTACAAGTCATTCGTACGTCCAGACTATCGAGGTCAACGCCTCGGCCCGGCAATTTATCTATTTATGAACTCAAAATTGTGCAAGCAAGGCCGCACACATCTAGTCTCGTTCGTCTCTCTTACTAACTTTAGAAACCTGGCTGTAGGAAAGCACATCGGAACCTCACCAATCGGCCATGCTGGATATATTGAAATATTCGGGCGGTCATTTTCCTTCAGGACCCGATCGGTCAAGAAAATCGGCTTCGAATTCTACCAGCCCCATATGCCTGCCCCATAACGCCTTGATAGGTCCCAGCCAAGTCTAGCTTCAAATATTTAATCTACATCGCTTATATCTCGCATGTTGTTGACAATTAGAAAGATTCCCGCTATTAATTCAAATTAATACTACGTGATTCTGTGATAATCAGCACGGGAATGAAACTAGGATTCGTCCATTCTGCTGGGCAATCCCATTGATGTGGAGTTAAGAATGATGCTCAGCCAACCATTTGATCAGCGGGAAGAGCGAACAAGCTCGCAGTCTCAAGCGGACTCTGATTCGCGTAGCAACGATGAATTCACGGTTGATTGCTACCGTCGCCGAAACAAAATTTTGTCAAAAACCCATCGCACTGAATGGTGGATGGCGGTGGCGGTTCTTTTGCTCATCGCAAGTATGGGGATCACAGCGCTCTGACCCCGCCTGTGGAATGACCAGGTCATTCATCTGCTGTCCGGGCATTAATCGCTGATCGTCTGCATTCCCGGGCCAATTTCCAACGTTGCCTAATGCTATTGAACCTGAATCTGACGTCAGTATTATCGATAGCAATCCTTCGACGCCTCAATGCCCTTTCCAGCGAGCGGCTATCCTCATCGACTTTCCGATGGTCATCATAAGATGTGAGGGTTTGCCCATGTTGAATCCGAAATTGAAAGAATGTCGCTGGTTCACCATATTTTTGTTAACGCCCAGCTGATTGTGCAACCGCCCATAACCACCGGTCGCGACAATTACCAGTCGCGATCTAATCGACGTACCGTTCGCGAGCTTGATTGTTTGATATTCGTCGCTTGCTTCTAAGTTCGTTGCCTGTTCCCAATGAACTTTCAGAGCCGTTGGAAAGTGCTTTCTAATCTCATTTATCAGATTGTGATAGAGGCAGCCGTATTGACGAATGAGTATCGAACCATGAACCTTACCGGCGGACGCCAGACTGACACTATATAGAAAAGTCACTACTAGGAAAAATCAGACGAATCGCCTGGCCCATTCTCGGACCACGGCTTGAAAGATCGGCCGACTTCGTCGGAGCCCATGGTTGCATTCGCTGCACAACGTCATTTGTAGCCTGGAACCAGATTCCCGACGACTACCTCGAGTTTGGAGTCTATCGCGGAGATTCATTTGTCGAAGCATATCGCTCAACGTGGTCCGACTGCGACAAAGTACGAAATGTTATTACTGGAAACAAAATGGATACCTGGCATGGCAACAGGCCGCGTTTTGTCACTTTCGATTCCTTTTCTGGATTGCCTGATGGTGATGACGTCGAACGGCATCTTGACTATAGCGAAGGTGCCTATGCATGCACTGAACGCCAGTTCATTAATAACGTAAAACAAGGTGGAGTAAATATTGATGATGTCCGAACAGTTGCGGGCTATTACGACGACACGCTGACCGTTGAAACCAAAACCAGACTAAACCTGCGGAAAGCCGCGATTGTCATTATCCTCTGTGACTTGTATGAAAGCACGGTCCCCGTCCTGGACTTCATTACCGACCTGGTCGATCAAGGCACAATAATCATATTTGATGACTGGTATCACTTCAAAGGAAGCAGGAATCATGGCGAGCAACGCACATGCTACGAGTGGCTCCGCAAAAATCCTCACATCGACCTGGTCAAATTCTGGCAACAAGGTCCGCAATCCCCGTCGCTTTCCTTGTAAATATTGTGTGAGCGGACACCAGGAACATTCACCGGATCAGTTTGCAGCATCACGTCGATAGCGCACTGCCATACGGGTCAATGCGCGCATACTTCATGCGCCACCCGAACCGGAGCTTATACGACCCGATCCTCGTCTGCGGCTTCCTCAAAAATATCAAGCATGGGCCGACCATCCATGTCCTCGGGTATTTCCTCACCCATAATGTGCAGGGCGGTCGGCGCCACATCCCAATTGTACACCTCGCGAA
>JABIUH010000207.1 GCA_018701055.1 Woeseia sp.
AAGGCGGATATATTTGATTACATCGAACGTTTTTATAATCGCAAACGTCGGCATGGTTATCTTGGTAATATAAGTCCGGCAGCATTTGAGAAACGTAACCAAAACCTATTTCCAACGGTCCATTAAACCGGGGTCGAACCAGTGCTCGGAAGTCGGACGGAAAATCTAGAACGTCCGCTCTGGACGCAAAGCAGACGTTAAACGAAATAACCAGGCAGTAAAGTGAGTTGTTTTGGCGCTAGTTACGAATTGCAAGCCGTCGCAAAATGAATAAAAATAAACGGGAAACGATCCAGAGCAAACATAATTCTCGATGGGACACAAAACTAATACGGAGTCAGGGGATTTCCTGGTAATTCTGTCGGACGCTTATATGGATAAACGAACGCTTCTAAAATTGTTAACAGCCGTTGCAGTGGCTGGTTGCGGACAGCAGTCTTCTACGACGAAACGCCTTCGGGTTGTGGTCGCGGGGGCGGGAATTGTCGGTGCGTCGATTGCATATCATCTTGCGAAATCAGGCGCATCGGTTACGGTTATCGACAAACAGGGCCCGGCGACTCACGCCAGCCGGGGAACGTTTGCATGGGTCAATGCGACCTGGGCTAAGCAGCCGCGACACTACCACGCACTCAACCGTGACAGTTTGGCGGATTGGCGACAATTACAAAAATTGCTAAATTTGCCGGTCAGATGGGGAGGATCACTTGAATGGTTCGATGGTGTGGATCGTCAGGAAAAACTTGTTGCGCAAATTGCCGAGCAGGTTGAATGGGGTGAACCGGCACGTATGGTCGACGCTTCAGAATTTGCGACTCTTGAGCCACACGTCAAATTCGACAAGGCTGCTATCGCAGCGTACTCGCCAAATGATGGCGCCGTTGACCCAGTACTGGCAACGCAAATGCTGCTCAACGCGGCAGAACGACTCGGTGCGACCGTTAGTTATCCGAGTGAACTCATGGACGCGTCAACGTCGGGCGGAAGATTGACCTCCGTCGTGACCTCCACTGGATCAATCGAAGCCGACCGACTTGTCCTCGCAACTGGAGCGGCATTCGAACTGCCCAAGAGCATTGCGGGTATCGACATTCCGCAAAGATCAACTCCAGGCATTATCGCCGTTACGGAACCGATGACACGACTCCTTAATCATGTCATTGCCGCTCCCGGAATTCATATGCATCAACGTGATGATGGTCGGGTTGTAATCGGTGAGCAGGATGGCGCTCCTCAAAATGAAGCGCATACGATTCGTCTCGAAGGACGCCCGAATGATTTTCCAGTTCAGGAAATTGCGAGGCAGCACGGCAACCGTATGCTGAGTATTGCAAAGCAATTCGTACCTGGTATGGCGGATGCTGTAATCCACGACGCCTACGTCGGCTGGCGACCGCTGCCAATTGATGGACATCCTGTTTTGGGCGCAACCCCAGCCAACCCCGATTTTTATCTCGCCATCATGCACAGTGGAGTTTCATTGGCACCGATTGTCGGCCAGCTCGTTGCGCATGAATTGACACAGGCTGCAACAATCGAAAGATTGGAACAATTTCGGCCTACCCGAACTTTCCAGAACGTAAAACTTTACTAGCACCAATTTAGCAACCCTTGTCTTGACGCTGCATGTCTGTTTGTGGCCGTAAGCGGCCATTCAGATTTAGGTATTTCAGCCGATTGAATGTCAGCCTTTACCCTAACGCGGTCGTTCAGTAATGATCTCGTAAACCAACGCACCGGACCGAGGTGAATTGAAGCGGTACAGGCGCGTGACTAGAATTTGCCTAACATGTACTGGCGTTAACCAGCACTTACAAACACTTAGAGAACTACGGACGCTCTCTGCGTTAAAGGATTTCGAGAACTTAGGTGCCGCCCTGTTGCATCTGTAGGACGTTACTGGACTGCTCGAACATATTCTGAAAGTGGCCGGATTTCTCCGGCCACCATCGAGTCATTTAATTGCCACCAGCAGGTGACGCATGTGCGTGAGCGATTCCCCATTGGCCGCCTTCCTTGACAAGAACCAAGGTAATCCATGTCGGCTGGCCCGCTGATGCTGGCTGATTATGTGGAAAGTAATTGTAGACTTGCACGAAGCTCGCTACAGCAACATTGCCGTAGATTGCGACCTGTGGTGATTCGATCGACGTTACGATCCGCGTCTTACCGCCATTTACAGCCTCGCTTGCTGCCGCATTCGCTTTTTGAATCTGCAGATTCTGCGCCTGATCAGACCGTCGTTGTCCAGCGACGATGTGTACGCGCTCGGCCCTTATCATCTCGGCTTGCGCATCCAGATCGCCCTCCAAGTCTCCATATTGGTGAATTACCGCCAGAACATCGTCTTCGTCGTCGGCAAAGGCATTCGGTGCAAAGATCATTCCTGCCAGTACAACAATCAATGTGGTGAGGCTGCCAGCTCGTTTAATGTTTAACATGGTTATTTCTCCTCGTTTTTGTTCTTACATTAGGAAGGTCATCAAACTTATCGTCTGGCAGCCCTTTGGATCGCTTTTTGACGCTCCTTAAAGATAGCAGAAGGTCGGTGAATAGCAAGGCAGCGAGGTTTGCGGCCGCTTCTGGCCGAGGCTGTGTGAAAACTCATCATAAACCATCGATTCCGCTTCATTATTTCAGCTTCTCGCCGATACGTTTTCGATATTTATCATATTCGTTGTGATTTTTTCGACGCGAATGAGCTTATGCTCGGATCGCTGCCAGGATTTCCTTCGTTCCCAGTATATTGATGGCTCGTTTCATGTTGTAAGCGAGGACATGCAAGCTCATCTCGGTACTCACCCTCGGCAATGTCTTCATCTGGAAGTGCGTTGCACCCATCCATGACTTAAGGGTGCCGAATGGATGTTCGACGGTTTCTCGTCGTGAGCGCATCGCATCCGGCTTCTCGTCGAGGCGTGCCTGGGCGCGATCAAGAACGTCCGCATGCACCCAACGACTGACACGACGTTCCTTCCCAGTAGTGCACTGTTCCTTGATCGTGCAGCTCGAGCATGCCGAGGTCCAGTAGCGCTTCATCTTCTTGCCCTTATCGGTTGTTGTTGTCCGATGCGTTAGGCGTTGCTCGGCCGGGCACTCGTACTCGTCGTCTTTATCGATGTAGGTAAAAGCGGCACGATCGAACAGACCTTTGGCCTTGTTGCCCGAGGTCTTTGGCTTAGGTAAATACGTATCGATACCAGCCTGCTCGCAAGCCCGGATCTCATCGCCGTTGTAGTAGCCGCGATCCGCAACGACATCCAAAGTGTCTCGTTGCAGAACGATCTTCGCTTGTTTCGCTACATTGGCGAGCTGGCTGCGGTCGCGGCCAACGTTGGTCACTTCGTGCGCAATGATCAGGTGATGCTGACTATCTACCGCGCTCTGTACGTTGTAGGCCACTACGCCTGTGCCCCGGCTGATCATTGAGCGTACATCGGGGTCGGTCAATGAGAGCTGTTTGTCCGGTGCCTCAAGCATCCGGATTTCATGCTTTTTTAGCCGTGACATCTCCTCTCTCAACCGAGTGATCTTCTTTTTCAGCACCGGACCTTTATCCTCGTCCGTCTCGGTCGCATCGACCTCGGTCAGTTGCTCGAGGTAGCGATCCACGCTCGCCTCAACCGCCGCCAGGCGACGCTTCATCTTCGCGCGTGTAAAGTTCTTGTCGCGGTTGTTCACCGCCTTGAACTTGCTGCCGTCGATCGCAACCAGAGTGTTGTTCAACAGCCCGAGCTTGCGGCAGAGCATCACAAACTCGCGACACACCAGGCGTATCGCTTCACCGTTGTCCTTTCTGAAGTCTGCAATCGTCTTGAAGTCCGGTGCCAGGCGCCCGGTTAGCCACATCAGATCCACGTTGCGTTGCGCTGCACGTTCCAGGCGGCGGCTTGACTGTTCCTGGTTCAGATAACCGTACACGTACAGTTTCAACATCACCTTCGGGTGGTAGCTCTGTCGCCCCGTGGCGTTGGGCTCTGTTCTAAAGCCAAGTCCCAAAATATCCAGATCATCGATAAATACATCGACTACTCGAACCGAACTGTCTTCGGCCACGTAATCGTCGATGCGTTCCGGAAACAATGTCGCCTGCGTTCGGTCTTGGCCTTCGATAAAACCACTCATCGCACACACACTCTTACCGGAAAGCATGATTATACTGGCTGTAGAGTTTTCACACAGACTCGGCCGAAACCAGCCACTCAAAGCAGCCGAAAACTACCAGTCTGAACGTCCGCTTTTTAGAAAAGCGGACATTTTGATGCTAATGCGGTAGCAAGTCGATTTCTAGACAAAACGCCCAGATATAGAGTGTGTAATTTCTCGTTTCGTCGCCCATCGTATGACCATGCCCACACGTATTTACATTGAAGCGATTCTCGCTAATGAAAGTTTGGCTGATCAAGTATGGGAATGCTGGAATCGAGATTCCATTGATAAACACTTGGCTGCTATCGCCTGGTTCCTAATCGCAGTCGGAAGCCCACGAAGAACCCCCTGACTAGGCTTCCTCCGCGGACGTTGAACTGTCTTGGATGTGGATGCGCGGCGGCTGACTACGCTGCTGGTCAGGATCGAAGTGATTGTAGTACGTTGATTCGTTCGGGTTGTTCATTCGCACAATTCCCCGCAATCGGCGAAAAATTTTTAGGGGACTGCCCAATGTTGGCGAGTAACTGAGGACGGCATGACAAAATCTTTCACAAATGGATTAGTCGATTCAAGATTCGAACACGATAGCTGTGGCTTCGGCCTGATTGCCTATCGTCGCCCAACCGCCATCGACTGCGGACTGGAGTTGAACAAATGCCGCATCCACATCACCCTCCATCACATCACGTAGCGCGAATACATTCTTTTGATTAACGAACACAGGAAATATTTTCGTGTATTACTTGCGCGGAATTCGATATTCCGGAAACGCCTCGTTCAGCTTGCGCTGAACAATGCTGTTATGTGCAACATTGAATAGCATGACCCGATCTATACGTACAAGAGCCCCGAAGTTTTGGTTCAACACCAAACTGCCTCTTTTCCTAATTTAAGCCCAATCGATCAAGCAACGGTTCGATTGAAGGCTCGGCACCGCGAAATTCCTCGAACAAAGTCATCGCATCGCGACTACCGCCTTTGGATAACAGCGCATTTCGGAAGTGGTCGCCGTTTTCGCGCGTGAGGCCACCGTTTTCTTCAAACCACTTCACGCTGTCCGCATCCAACACCTCACTCCAAATATAGGAGTAATAACCAGCTGAATATCCACTCATGATGTGGCTGAAATACGGCGCCGAATAACGTGGCGGCACCAAGCTAAAGTCCATGCCGCTAGCCGCGAGTATCTGCCGTTGCTGCTCCATTAAAGCCTCGGCAGGCGGAATCTCTTTAATGGGTAATTGATGTAAGGCCTGGTCAACGATCGAAGCCGACATGTATTCAGATTGATCAAAACCTTGATTGAATTTCTTCGACTCGCGTACTTTCTCCAGTAATTCTTGTGGTATCGCTTCGCCGGTTTCGTAGTGAACCGCGTAATTGGCGAGGACTTCCGGCCACGTTGCCCACATCTCATGCACTTGCGACGGGTATTCGACGAAATCGCGCGGCACACTCGTTCCCGAGAAACGCGGATACGTCACATCTGAAAACAAGCCATGCAATGCGTGCCCAAACTCATGAAACATGGTGTTTACCTCGTCCATGGTCAAAAGCGTTGGCTCACCCTCAGGTGGTTTGACGATGTTGAGGTGATTTGCCACCACTGGTTTTGAGCCCAGTAGGTTTGATTGTGACACGTAGGAATTCATCCAGGCACCGCCGCGTTTCGAGTCGCGCGCGTAGGGATCGAAATAGAAAAGGCCAAGTGCTTCGTTGTCCAAAAAAGCTTCATACGCACTGACATCTTCCTGGTATACGGGTAGATCCGGACGTGCCTCGAGCGTAACGCCGTATAGATGCTCCGCCATGTAAAACACGCCTTCGGTCAGAGAGCGATTCAGTTCAAAGTACGGCTTTAACTGAGTTTCGTCGAAGCTGTACCGCCGCTTGCGCAATTTTTCCGTGTAATACAACCAGTCCCATGCAGCGATCTCAAAAGGATCGTCTTCCGTGTCGTTAATCAATTGTTGAAGATCTGCTGCTTCACGTACAGCGTTGGCTACTGCGCGCGGTCCAAGTTGACCAAGCATGTCGTTTACTGCAGCAACGGTTTTTGCCGTGCTGTCATCGAGTATGTAGGCCGCATGAGTTTCGTAGCCGATCATTGCGGCTCGCTCGGCCCGCAGGTGGAGTACGCGCGTGACCATATTGCGCGTGTCGAACTCATTGCCGCGACTGCCACGAGCCGCGGAAACTTCCTGAATGCGTTGCCGCAGGGCACGGTTTTTGAGCACAGTTAATGGTGGCTGTTGCGTCGTGTTCCGTAGCGTCACTACGTATTTTCCATCAAGACCGCGATTGACTCCTTCCTTCGCAGCACTTTCAATTTGGTTTTCGGTCATACCCGCGAGTTCTTCGCGTGACTCGACGATGACAGCTGAATCGTTTACGTCATCAAGTACCGCCTGGCTGAATGCGGTGCTGAGTGCCGCAAGATCTGCATTTATTGCGCGCAAACGAGCCTTTTGATCATCGGATAACTGCGCACCGGCGCGTACAAAATCGGTGTGATAGCGATCAAGTAGACGCAAAGACTCAGCATCGAGACCTAATGATTCTCGCACCAAATAGAGTTGTGCGACTCGAGCATACAAATCCGCATTTAGCAGTATGCTGTCTCGATGTGCGGCAAACTTCGGTGACATCTCGGTGTTGATGTCATCAAGTGCAGCGTTAGTATGGGCGCTAATTAGAGCACCAAAGATGCGTCGCGATCGCCCGAGCGTTTGGCCGGTCTTCTCCATTGCCTCAATCGTGTTTTCGAATGTTGCCGACTCTGGATTTGACGCAATAAGTTCAATTTCGGCAGCTTGTTCAGCCATGCCGTTTTCTAGCGCAGGTGAAAAGTGTTCGTTCTTGATCATGTCGAATGCAGGCGCGCCGTAGGGCAAGCCGCTATCGACCAAAAGAGGGTTTTCTGGTTCTGTCGATTCGTTTTCAGACTGCATTGGTGCTTCTTCCTTGCCGCATGCAGCGAATAACAGTACAAACGCCAGCGCAATAAAATTATGAGGAATACGCATGTGAACTCTCTCCCGGGCGCATGATGCGCCGAATGATAGCAACAATAATAATGTGTCAGACCTGACTCTTCTTTTCTGATTCCTTGAAAAGCCTGAATCGTTGCGTCTAATAGTCGATCGATTCACTTGGCAAGGCAGGCGTAGTCGCCGGCAGTCGGCGAGCCTTAGTTCGCTGTTCGAAAGCAAACCCCAGTGCCAAAAGTTTGGCTTCACTGAAGGCCGTTCCCAGGAACGAGATCGACACTGGCAAGCCTCTGCCTGTGAACCCTGCAGGCACGATGAGGTCTGGGAACCCGGATAAATTCGCCAAAATGACAGGTGACCCGCCACCGCCCGGCGCACCGCCCGGATTTGGATCGGGATCCACTTTTTCTGGCCGCGTCGGCGATGTTGGATACACAATCGCATCCAGAGATTCTTCCGCCATCATGCCGCCAATAACAGATCGAATCAGCGGCATTGCGTGCTCACGTACGGCAACGTATTCAGCGTCTGTCAATTCACCACTGTCTTCCTCATCTAGCATTAGCTGCCAGCGGCCTGGATTGGGGATCGCTCCATCGTCACGACGAGAGGTCAGTGTTTTGGATAGTTTGATGAGCTCGGCAAGCGTCTTTGGATATTGTGGCCCCGTCGTTTCAAGATAGTCCGCGATCTGAGCGCGAAATTCACGATAACGAATAGCACGATAAAACTTGCCGCGAGACTCGAGTAACCATTCTGGGAGCTCTATTTCGATGATTTGGGCGCCCGCGTCACGCATCGCTTCCAGTGCTGCTTCCATGATCCAGTCGACCTCTTCGTCGCTGTCCATGAAATCACGAGCTATGCCAATGCGTGCTCCGTCAAGCGCATCAAGGTCAAGAAATTGAGTGTAGTCGTCGCGTCGATGTTCATCGCTCCGCAGCGTCGCGGAATCAGCCGGATCTGCCCCAGCCAAAATGCCTAGTGCTACTGCGACATCGTGGACGCTGCGTGCCATAGGTCCGGCGGTATCAAAAGACAAAGCCAACGGAATAATGCCGTCTCGCGACAATAAGCCCAGCGTAGGTTTGAGCCCAACAATGCCGTTGGCACTGGAAGGCCCACGCACCGAACCACCGGTATCTGTGCCCAGACCAAAAGTAGCGTATGCCGCGGCGATCGATGCACCGGTGCCACCGGACGATCCCGATGGAGATCGAGTCGGATCATGCGGATTATAAGTGGCTCCGTCGAGAGAGTTCATCGCGCCGCCCGATGCGAATTCGCTCATGTTTAACTTCGCTAAGATAATCGCACCCGCAGCGCGTAATTGCTGAACGAGAAATGCGTCGTCCGGCGGCATTGAACCCTTCAGCATGAACGAACCGCCGGTGGTCGGCATATCAGAAGTATCGATGTTGTCTTTCAGCACGACAGGAATGCCATGCAATGGTGAGCGTCGACCTTTCGATAGACGCTCTTCGTCAAGCTCGCGCGCCCGTTCAATCGCAGCGGGGTTAAGCAGCATGATTGCATTCAAACTTGGTCCGCGTTCGTCATAGGCCGCAATTCTCGCGAGACTCAATTCAACCAATTTCTCTGACGTGAGCGCGCCGGCATCCATCGCTGCATTGATGTCTGCAACTGTTGCGCTCGTCAGATCAAAGGTGTCTGCGTAAATAGGCGAAATCAAAATGAGTGATGCGAGTATGCCGACGTACTTGTGGGCATTACTACGCCGTGTTGCGGTCTCTCGATTTAGCATCGGTTCCGTATCCCTTTCTATTTATTGCTCGGTCGCTTTTGACCCTATCTGTCTAAAGGTTATTCTAATTGACAGTACGGGTCGAACTGGTTTGTGGCAATCCTACCTGCAATCAGCAACGCGGCATAAACAGATGGCCGTGCGTATTCGGGGCTCCTGGCCTGATAGTGTTGCAATCGCCCGCGATGTTCAGAAATGTCGTTTTACCCGATCCTGAAGGACCGGTCACCGATACGAATTCACCTTCCTCTACGGTTAGCGAAAAGCCCCGCAGTACTTGGGTTTCGACAGTGTCGGTGGGATAGATCTTGGATGCGCCTGACATTTTCAGCAATGTTTAACGCCCTGCGGCACGTCAGTCGGTAACGAAAACCGTTTCTGCACCGCGAAACGGGTCGAGATTAGAAATTACGATGGTGTCGCCGGGATCGAGGCCGGCGACAATTTCAACTGCGCCTAAACTGCGCGCCCCGGTTTGAATTTGGCGACGCTCCGCAACGCGGTCTTCGCTAGTGACATAGGCTAAACGGCCACCACCACTGTCTAGAAATTGGCCGCGCTGCACCATGAGCACATCTTTTTGCTCGGCAAGTAAAATACGCGTCGTCAGGCGTTGATTTTGGCGCAGGCCGGTGGGGCTTTCGCTGATAAAACGCACCCGGCTTGCAACCTGGTTGTTGACGACTTCGGGTGAAACGGCGACGAGCTCACCATCGTAGCGTTGCCCGCCGGACTGAATTTCGGCGCCCATGCCGATCGCAAGATCGTCGGCATAGCTTTCGGGAATCATCACATCGATCTCGAAGCGCGACAGGTCCACGACCGCCATTACCGGTGTATCACGGGAGACAGCACCCTTCTGGTCAACGAGCATGTCACCGACGCTGCCGTCGACGGGCGACTTGATCGATAACTCGCTCACCCGTCTGCGCTGGTCGTCGACCATCAACTCCTGCCTGTTGACCTCAAACTCGCTGGCGCGAAGTTCGAACGAAAGGCGCTCATTGTGCAATTCGGCGTCGGCAGT
>JABIUH010000466.1 GCA_018701055.1 Woeseia sp.
CAGGCGATAGTCGTTAACGTCGGTGATTACCACATGCCGGGCGCCCGCATAGCGTGCGATTGCGACGGCCATAATACCAATCGGCCCGGCGCCCGTTATCAAGACGTCCTCGCCGACCAAGTCAAACGACAATGCGGTATGCGTGGCATTTCCGAGCGGATCGAGAATAGCAGCCATGTCGTCGCTAATGGCGTCCGGTAATTTGAAAACATTAAACGCAGGCACGGCAATGTATTCTGCAAATGCGCCGGCGCGATTGACGCCAATACCGACCGTGTTCATGCACAGATGCCGGCGACAGGCACGGCAATTTCGACAGACGCCGCAAGTGACATGCCCTTCAGCCGAAACGCGATCCCCGATTTCAAGGCCTTTTACTTCCGATCCGAAAGCGACAATTTCGCCACAGAACTCATGGCCTACGGCAATCGGCACAGGAATGGTTCGGCTCGCCCAATCATCCCATTTGAAAATGTGAATATCGGTGCCGCATATTGCCGTACGGCGAACTCTTACCAATACATCGTTGTGGCCGATGGTGGGCTTTTCGATGTCCTCCAGCCAGATTCCGCGTTCTGCTTTCGCTTTAACTATAGCGCGCATTGATGTTTCCTTAGTTGATGACGCCAAGTTCACGGCCGACGTCTCCGAATGCGGCGATGGCGTGATCGAGGTTCTCCGGAGTGAGTCCGGCAGACATTTGGGTGCGAATGCGAGCTTGTCCTTGCGGAACGACAGGGAACGAAAATCCAACTACATAAATGCCGTGACCCAGTAGTCGATCTGCCATGTCACTCGCCAACTTCGCGTCGCCCAGCATGACGGGAATAATCGGGTGCTCGCCTGGTTTGAGTTCAAACCCCAAATTCGTCAAGCCCTGCCGAAAGTAGGCGGCATTATTGTGCAGCTTCTTACGCAGGCTGTTGTCGTTCTCCAGCAAATCCAGGACAGCCACAGAAGCGGCCACTATTGGTGGTGCGACAGAATTGGAGAATAAATACGGTCTTGAGCGTTGTCGAAGCCATGCGACTATCTCGCGGCGCCCCGATGTAAAGCCACCAGAGGCCCCACCCAGCGCTTTTCCGAGGGTGCCCGTAATGATATCGATTCGCCCCATGACATCCCGATACTCGTGCGTGCCGCGACCGGTTGCACCCAGGAAGCCGGTCGCATGGCAATCGTCGATCATCGTTAACGCGTCGTAACGATCGGCCAGATCACAAATGTCGCCGAGATTCGCAATTGTGCCATCCATCGAAAATACGCCGTCCGTTACGATCAGCTTCTGGCGGGCGTCACCTGCTGCTTTTAGCTGGGTTTCGAGATCATCCATGTCGTTATTTTGGTAGCGGAAACGTTGCGCCTTGGATAATCGGATTCCGTCAATAATGCTGGCGTGATTGAGGGCATCGCTGATAACGGCATCTGCATTCGTGAGTATGGTCTCGAATAAACCGCCGTTCGCATCAAAACAGGAGGGGTACAAGATGGTGTCTTCGGTACCCAGGAACTGGCTTATGCGTACTTCCAGTTCTTTGTGTACGGTCTGTGTGCCGCAAATGAAACGTACGGAAGCCATGCCGTAGCCGTACTCATCCAATGCGCGATGCGCGGCTTCCAATACGCTCGGGTGATTCGCGAGGCCCAAGTAGTTGTTGGAGCATAAGTTGGTCACAGTAGACATACTGCGATCGCCGCGGACGTCAATGGTAGCCTGTTGCGGACCGCATATGAGTCTTTCGTGTTTGTAGAGGCCTTGTTCTTTTAGCGCCTCAGTTTGCGACGCAAGGGAGGCGAGGAATTCGTTTGGCACCGGTTTGCTCTCAGACCAGAAACGCCGCTAAAGTATATCAGGAGCTAGGACGTTACCAACATTCGATAATGTGGAATAGGTTAGAACTCGATGCGGATAGACAAATGGTTGTGGTTTTGTCGTTTTTACAAAACGCGCATACTCGCCGCGAAAGCTGTCACAGGCGGCCATGTCAAGATTAACGGTACTCGTGCAAAGTCATCCAGCAAGATATCGAATGGCGATGCAATAACACTGGTTCGCGATCAATTATTGTATGAAATCGAAGCGCGCGAATTGCCGCTCCGACGTGGGCCGGCGGCAGAGGCAAAGCTCGCCTATTTCGAGGACGAGGAGTCCGTTAAGGCGCGGGAAAGTGTGCGAGCGGAGATTCGTGCCGACCGCCGGCAGATGCCGCGGACTGCTGGCAAGCCAGATAAGCACACACGGCGAAAACTCCGAGAAAGAAATAGAGAAGCAGACTGAGATTAGGGTGGAATTTTCTCTGACCGCAGGGATTGGCCAGGTTGTATTATTGTGGCTTCTTGGGGTAATTATATTCAATCAGCTCGGCCGAACGGCGGCCGCGTAAGTCCCAGGTGTCGACATCGACGAGTACCGATACAAAACCGCACGTCGGAAGGTTAGTCGTTAGTTCAGGGATCAATTCATTCGCCAGATCGGTCAGTCCTGGGTTGTGCGCAACCAATATTATGTTCTCGAATCCCTCGTCCTGACTTGCCAGAACCTCGATCAGGCGATTGACTCCCGCGTGATACAAATCGCGATCTCGCTGCAAGAATTCGATTGGATAGGTGATTTTGGTTGCGATGATCTTTGCGGTTGACCAGGCTCGCTTTGCAGGACTGCTCAGAATTAATGATGGTCTAATGCCCGCTGCCTTCAGCCTCTGCGCCATGTCCGGTGCATTTTTTTTGCCGCGCGCGTTGAGAGGGCGATCGAAATCTGCCAGGTCGGTATTATCCCAGCTCGATTTCGCATGCCGAAGTAAGGTAATCGTTTTCATGATAATCGAGAGTTTACATCAGTCCGGTCTGTAATCTTGCCTCGTCAGACATCATGCCTTGATTCCATGGCGGGTCAAACACCAGCTCAACTTGTACGTCAGATACGGTCGGAATTACGGCGATTTTTTCTTGTGCATCCTGCACTAGAACTTCACCCATGCCACAACCAGGTGCTGTCAACGTCATGTCGACGCTGATTGATCGTTGGCCGTCAGGCAGTGAACTGACATCGCATCGATATATCAGTCCAAGATCGACGATGTTGACCGGGATTTCCGGGTCATAACAAGTTTTTAGTTGCGCCCAGATGACTTCTTCTATGTCTTGATCCGTGGCGTTCTCTGGAATTGCGGGGGGCGGAACCGGTTCTTTTCCGAGCGCATCCGCGTCCGCGCCGGCAACGCGAAACAAGTTTCCTTCAACATAAATAGTGAAGCTTCCGCCCAATGCCTGGGTAATGAATCCGGGCGTACCTTCGCGCAACATAACGGGTTCGCCGGCCGGAATGATGACGGCACTAACGTCGCGTTCCAACGTGATGGGTTCATTGGTGTGTCCGAACATTTGTGCTTACTCCGTCGAAACTGTGTCGTTTGTATTATTGATAGCTGAATGCAATGCATGCCAGGCAAGCGTCGCGCATTTTACTCTAGATGGAAATTCTCGAACGCCCTCAAGCGCTTTTAGCTTGCCGAGATCCAAGCGTATTTCCGGGTTCGCTGCATCGACGCCGGTGAGTAAATAAACGACGTTTGCGTAATAGTCCAAAGCGCGCTCGGTACTGAGCCCATTGATCGTTTCCGTGAGGAGTGACGCTGAAGCGACCGATATAGCACAACCGGAGCCCTCGAAATTAACCGCAGAAATAGTTTGATCTGCGTCAATTTTCAGATAAAGGCGCAACTTGTCTCCGCACAATGGATTAATGCCTTCCGCTTGATGGGAGGTGCTTTCCAGTTTGCCGAAATGTCTTGGACTACGGGCATGATCAAGAATTAGCTCACGATAAAGGTCGCGCAGATCATCAGTCGATTGTGATTGCGTGTTCACTAGGAAAAAATCTTGTGTGCCGCGTGTAATGCGGCAACCAGCGCATCGACGTCGTCGCGCGTGTTGTATAGCGCAAGTGATGCACGAGCAGTGCCCGGTATACCAAAGTATTCCATCACCGGCATGGCGCAGTGATGTCCAGTCCGAATTGCAACACCCTGGTGATCCAGGATTGTCCCCACATCGTGCGGGTGAATGTCAGCAAGCATGAAGGATTGAACGCTGGCTTTATTCGCTGCTGTTCCAATCAAACGAATGTCTTGGATCTCACTGAGTTGCATGGTCATGTATTCAAGCAGCTCTTTTTCATGTTGGCAGATCCGCTGCATACCAATGCATTGCAAATACTTTACTGCCGCGCCCAAGCCGACGAAACCTGCGATGTTCGGTGTGCCGGCTTCAAATTTATAGGGCAGGTCGTTGTAGGTCGTGCCCTCGAAGCTAACCTCGAGAATCATGTCGCCGCCGCCTTGATAAGGCGGCATAGCCTCCAGCAATGACTCTCTGCCGAAGAGGACGCCTGTCCCGGTTGGCCCAAACATTTTGTGACCCGAAAACGTGTAGAAATCACAATCAAGGTCTTGAACATCAACCGGTAAATGCGGCACCGCTTGGGCACCATCCAGCAAGACCGGAATGCCACGAGTTTTGGCAATACCGATGATTTCCTTCACAGGAAGTACGGTTCCAAGTGCATTCGAAACATGGGCGAGTGCGAATAACTTGACGCGCTCATCCAGCAGGTCTGTAATTTCGCTGACATCGACCTGACCTGATTCATCGATCGATGCAACAACCAGTTCTGCACCGGTTTGTTCACACAACATCTGCCATGGCACGATGTTGGAGTGATGCTCTAAATGTGAAATGACAATTCGGTCGCCCGGTTTTAATGTGGGGCGACAAAAACTTTGTGCAACCAGATTAATACTGTCGGTAGTACCACTCGTGAATACGATTTCCGTCCGATTGCTGGCATTGATGAAATCGGCAATTCGATCTCGTGCACTTTCGTACGCCTCAGTTGCACGGTGGCTGAGTGTATGGACGCCGCGGTGAACATTGGCGTGGCTGCATTCCTGATAGGTTTGCACCGCCGCAATGACAGCCGCAGGTTGTTGTGATGACGCTGCGCTATCCAGATAAACGAGGGGGTGGCCATTTATTTCCTGATGCAATGCAGGAAAGCTTCCACGCCAATCTGAAGCATCCGCCGTGGGTTTTTTAGCCGATCGGCCCGTCATGTGCGTTCGTCACCCAAAAGGCTCGCGACCCGCTCATCGAGCTGCAATTTTACGTATTCACGCGCCTCATCAATAGCCAGCAAATTGAGAATGTTCGCGGCAAACGCCTGCGTTAGCAGACGCCGGGCTTCGGTCGTGTCGAGTCCGCGTGAACGCAAATAGAACAGAGCAGTTTCGTCCAATTGACCGACGGTCGCGCCGTGACTGCATTTGACGTCATCTGCGTAAATCTCGAGCTCAGGTTTGGTGTCGATTTCGGCCTGGTCGGATAGCAATAAATTATGATTGGCTTGATTAGCGTCGGTTCCATCCGCGCCCTCAAACACAACGGCCTGACCGTTAAATACGCAGCGGGATTTGCCATTTAATATGCCGCGATATTCTTCGTGACTGACGGCTGGCCCAACGCGGTGTTCGACTCGCGTGTGATTGTCAATATGTTGTGCGCCAGATGCCAGATAAAGGCCTGCCAAATTCACGCTTGCTCCAGCGCCCTCGATGATCGCGACAATGTCGTTTCTGGTGAGATCGCCACCAAAATCAAAATTATTGTGCGTAAACGTCGCATCCTTATCGATGTTGGCGACGAATCGGTTGGTACTGATGTGGTCGAGAGCGTGATTTTGTAAGCGCAGGAAATCTAACTTCGAGCCTTCGGCTAGCTGGAGTTGCGTCACTGAATTTGTGAATGTTGGACCCACGCCACTCGATAATGCACATTCGACTACACGCAGCGCGGCATTGTCTCCAAGTTCAAGAACTACACGAATTTGGGTGACGCGGCTTCTATCGTCATCAACCATCAAAAATCCCAGCGGTTTTTTAACAGCGACATTATTAGCAACTCGCACCCGCAGGCCATCTGTAAGCAGTGCCGCATTAAATGCCGACATCGGCGAATCGGTGGTAAGTGCCAAATGCTCGCTGTCCTCGCCAATCAGACTTACATTGACGCCAGTTGGTAGCTTTAGCTGGCCAAGCGCCGCAGCGTCAACAATGCCATTGTGAACGATGATCCAGTCGGCATTGATACTCTGCGTAGGAGCCAATTGTGCATCGGTAAGCATGACCGAAGCTTCGGTCGATGTTGAATGCTGTGCGAGACTGGCTAGCCAGTCGTTACTCAAGTCTGCGGCACCATCGAGACGAGTGTATTTCCAATCTTCGTCGCGTGCCGTCGGAAAGCCGGTGACCGAGAATAGTTTCGCGGCATCGCTGCGGTGCGATGACAACTGTCCAGGAGGCAGTCCTTCAACCGCAGCCGTAAAAAGATCCTGATTTATCACGGTCGATGTCACGCGTTGACCGCCTCTTTTACCCACTCGTAGCCATTTTTTTCCAACTCCAGCGCCAGTGATTTGTCGCCCGAGCGGACGATTTTTCCTGCAGACAAAACATGCACAAAATCTGGTTCAACGTAGTCAAGCAGTCGTTGATAGTGGGTCACTAAAACGATGGCGCGTGTCGGGTCGCGCAGTTCATTAATGCCCGCCGCAACAGTCTTGAGTGCGTCGATATCTAACCCGGAATCTGTTTCGTCAAGAATCGCAAGTCGAGGTTCGAGCATCGCCATTTGTAGGATTTCGTTACGTTTCTTTTCGCCGCCAGAAAATCCTTCGTTCACGCCACGATTCAAGAAGATTGGATCCATTCCAAGTGTCGCCATTTTTTCTCTGGCCAGTTTCAGGAATTCAAAGGCGTCAATTTCATCTAAGCCTAAGTGTCGTCTCTTCGCATTGACGGCGGCTTTCAATAAATAGGCGTTGTTGACGCCGGGAATCTCGACGGGATACTGAAATCCCAGAAAAACTCCTTCACGAGCGCGTTCTTCCGGTTCGAGTTCCAGCAGGTCTTCGCCATTGAAGCGAACAGAACCATCAAGAACTTCATAGTCTGCGTGACCGGCAATGACCTGAGCCAGCGTGCTTTTGCCCGAACCATTTGGCCCCATGATTGCATGGACTTCACCGGCATTGACGACTAGGTCGAGCCCATTGAGGATTTTTGTCGCGCCAATTCCGGCATGTAAATTTTTGACTTCTAGTGTTGTTTTCATATCGATGCTTAACCTACTGCGCCTTCCAGGCTGACGTTCAGAAGCGCTTGCGCTTCAACTGCGAATTCCATTGGGAGCTCTTTGAATACTTCTTTGCAGAAGCCGTTGACGATCATGTTGACGGCATCTTCTTCGGAGATCCCACGTTGGCGACAATAAAAAAGTTGATCTGCTGATATCTTTGATGTTGTCGCTTCGTGTTCGATCTTTGCCGTCGGATTTTTGATTTCCATGTATGGAAAGGTATGTGCGCCGCACTCTTTGCCAATCAGCAAGGAATCGCATTGGGTGTGATTCCTTGCGCCGGTTGCCTGGGGCATAACACGTACCAGACCCCGGTAAGATTGTTGGGCGCGACCGGCGGATATTCCTTTCGAGACAATCGTACTCGACGTATTACGACCGATGTGAATCATCTTCGTGCCCGTGTCGGCTTGCTGCATATTGTTGGTAACGGCGACCGAATAGAATTCGCCAACCGAGTTATCGCCGCGAAGTATGCAGCTCGGATATTTCCACGTGATTGCGGAACCAGTCTCGACCTGTGTCCAGGAGATTTTCGAATTGGCACCGCGGCAATCGCCGCGTTTCGTGACAAAGTTATAAATTCCGCCCTTGCCATTTTCGTCGCCGGGATACCAGTTTTGGACTGTCGAATACTTTATTTCTGCGTCTTTGAGGGCGACCAACTCGACGACCGCCGCATGCAGTTGGTTTTCATCGCGCATCGGTGCAGTACAGCCTTCCAGGTAGCTGACATGACTACCTTCTTCCGCGATGATTAACGTGCGCTCGAATTGCCCGGTATTTGCGGCATTAATTCTGAAGTACGTTGACAACTCCATTGGGCAGCGAACGCCTTTCGGGATGTACACAAATGAACCATCACTAAAGACGGCCGAGTTCAGTGCAGCAAAGTAGTTGTCCCGGTAGGGAACGACTGATCCTAGATACTTCTTAATTAACTCAGGGTGCTCGATGACTGCTTCTGAAAACGGGCAGAAAATGACGCCGGCGTCATTGAGCTTTCCTTTAAAGGTGGTTGCAACCGATACGCTGTCGAACACCGCATCGACGGCAACGCCGGCGAGTCGTGCGCGTTCATGCAAGGGTATGCCGAGTTTTTCGTATGTCTCCAATAACTTCGGATCGACCTCATCAAGGCTCTGCGGCCGATCTTTGTCAGACTTGGGCGCGGCGAAGTAGGAGATGTCCTGATAGTTGATGCGCGGGTAGTGGAGGTGTGCCCATTCGGGTTCTTTCATGGTCAACCAGTGACGGTAGGCTTTGAGGCGCCACTCGAGCATAAATGGAGGCTCGTTCTTGCGGGCCGAAATAGCGCGCACAACGTCTTCGTCTAGGCCAGGTGGGAAGGTCTCCGTCTCGATGTCGGTGACAAAGCCATGCTCGTAGCGTCGATTAACGAGGGAGTCGAGTTTATTCGGGTCGGTCGACATTGGTTTAGCCCTTCCGTACGACGTTGATGGGGGTTCCGGCCAATTCGAAATACGGAATTGGTGCTTGAGCGCGTTGCAGGTCAGTGAGGTTGATGTCCTCCAATGCTCGGCGAATCGCGACGTTAATGCGTTGCCAGGCATTGCCGACATTGCAAACAGATTCTAAGTCACAATGGCTATCGGACGCACTGCACTCAGTGATTGAAACCGGTCCTTCCAGCGCGTCGATAATGGATGCAGCACTAATCTGGCCGGCATCTCGCGACAGACGATAACCGCCTTGCGCACC
>JABIUH010000264.1 GCA_018701055.1 Woeseia sp.
AGTCAGCACCGCTTTACGGTCCGATTCCTCGAATGGTCGACAATTTATTCGCGCGCCGTTCAAACTGGCCACGACGTCGATTTCGACATTAGTATCTGTTAGATGACACGACCGACATTGCGCTAGAGTTCCTGCAAAACTCGCTCTACGATCGGCGCGTCGGCGGCCAGCATTGTCACTTCGCTGAGATTGAGTTTACTCACCCAACGAATTTCTTGGCCTTCCATTCCCACCGGTGATTCGTGCCATGCTCGGACGACAAAGAACTCTATCGCAACCGATAAGTCGGAATAATCGTGTTCGATTGTCGCAAAGGACGCATAGTCCACCGCAGTTACACCAAGCTCTTCGTGTAATTCGCGGCGTAGCGCGACATCTGCGGACTCCTCGACTTTCACCTTACCACCCGGGAATTCCCAGCAATCGCGCATTGATCGCGCCCGTCGACGATCGCTAATCAGGAATTCGCCGCGGTTATTCCGGAGAATTCCAGCGACGACCTGGATGCGATTCGTCTTGTCTATCCGCTCAGCTTGCCGTGACACTGTTTGAACTTCTTACCCGATCCACACGGACAGACCTCATTGCGTCCTACCTTGCGTCCTGTTCTGACGAACGGCTCCACTGCGGGACCCTCAGCGGGACCTGCCCCACCTTTAGGCGCGCCTGGTGGCGATGCCTGGCCCGCGGCCCCAGGAGCTACTGCTGGTGGTAGCGCCTGACCTAAGCTCGGCGCCTCCGCGTGCTTAAACTCCATGGACTGCGCCGTGCGACGCTCTTGTTCAAGCCGCTGCACGTCTTGCTTACTCTGAATCCGCACGCGCGACAGAATACTAATTGTGTCGTGCTTCACCCGCTCGAGCATTTCGCCAAACATCTCGAAAGCCTCGCGCTTATATTCCTGTTTGGGATTTTTCTGAGCGTAGCTGCGCAAACCGACACTCTGGCGCAAATGATCCATAGCGCCCAGGTGTTCTTTCCAGTGGAAATCAAGTTGCTTAAGCATGATTTCCTTTTCGACAAGACGTATCAGATCTGCGCCGATCGATTCTTCCTTGGCGCGATATGCCTTATCCATATCCTCAATGCAGCGAGTGCGAATCTGATCGTCATTTAGACGCTTGTCTTCACGTAGCCAGAATGGAACATCCATCGTAATTGCGAATTCTGATTCGAACGTGTTGGCGAGTCCTTCAGGATCCCATTGCTCTTCCAGACTACCCTGGGGAATGTGTTCGTCAACGACTATCCCAACGACCTCCTCACGTATTGCGGTAATGGCCTCTGCAACCTCTTCAGCGGCCATCAATTCAGATCGTTGGTGATAGACCACCTTACGTTGATCGTTGGCAACATCATCGTACTCGAGCAAGTTTTTACGCATATCAAAGTTGTGCGATTCGACCTTGCGCTGTGCCTTTTCAATTTGTCGCGTTAGGAGCTTGCTTTCGATTGCCTCGCCTTCACGCATACCGGCGCGCGACAACAAATTCTTGGTTCGCTGCGGGTCACCGAAAATCCGCATTAGGCTGTCTTCCATCGAAAGATAAAAACGACTCGACCCGGGATCTCCTTGGCGTCCTGAACGACCCCTAAGTTGATTATCGATACGACGTGATTCATGGCGCTCCGTGCCGACGATGTGCAAACCGCCCGCATCAAGAACCGCTTTGTGTCGCTCTGCCCAATCAGCGCGAATTGCTACTTCGTCGGCGCCTTCACCTGCTTCGTCAAGTTCAGCTTCCAAATTACCGCCAAGCACGATATCCGTGCCACGACCAGCCATGTTGGTAGCAATGGTTATTGCACCAGGACGACCCGCTTGTTGCACGATATTCGCTTCTCGTTCGTGTTGCTTCGCGTTCAGAACTTCGTGACTAACGCCGTTTTTCTTCAATACCTTGGACAAGAGCTCAGACGTCTCAATCGACGTCGTGCCGACCAACGCCGGCTGACCTCGTTCACGACAATCGGTGACGTCCTCAATAATAGCGTCAAACTTGTCATCCTGATTGAGATACACCAGATCTGGCATATCTTTGCGAATCATATCCTTGTGCGTTGGAATGACCAGTACTTCCAACCCGTAAATCGACAAGAACTCGAACGCCTCTGTGTCGGCGGTTCCGGTCATGCCGGACAGATTGTTATATAGGCGAAAAAAGTTCTGGAACGTGATCGACGCGACAGTTTGATTTTCCTGCTTAACCGCGACACCTTCTTTCGCTTCGACAGCCTGATGCAGTCCGTCCGACCACCGGCGACCCGGCATCGTGCGGCCAGTGAATTCATCAACAATGACAATTTCGCCATCCTTAACGATGTATTCGACATCCTTTTGAAACATTATGTGCGCTCGGAGCGCAGCGTTCAGATGATGCAAAAGCTTAATATTCTGTGCGTCGTACAGACTCTCACCATCGCTCAAGAGACCCGATTGAATCATCAGTGTTTCGACTTGCAGATGCCCTTCCTCGGTAACATGCACCTGTTTGGATTTTTCGTCTGCCGAATAATGACCCCGAGTAACTAACTTACAAACAGGAATCTTGCCTTCGTCCTCGGTGAGAACAACGTCTGCCGTGCGCTCCTCGCCGATGTCCATAGCATGGTAAACCGACATGGTGTTCGATTCATTGCCGTCATCATCGGTGATATTGAGGGGTTTACCCTTTTCGTCCAACAACTTGATCGACTTGTACAAAATGTCGTCGTTGGTTTTCCCTTCAGGCTCTTCTTGAAGGCGAAGCTTGGGGATCAATTTATTGATCTTAAGATAGAGGTCCGTACTTTCTTCAACCGGGCCAGAAATAATTAGCGGCGTTCTAGCTTCGTCGATCAAAATAGAGTCGACCTCATCGACGATCGAAAAATTGAGGTCACGTTGAACCTTGTCGTTCAACGAGAATGCCAGATTATCGCGTAAGTAATCGAAACCTAATTCATTGTTTGTCGCGTAGGTAACATCCGCATCATAGGCGGCCTTTTTTTCATCGTGCGACTGACCGGATTTTGAAACGCCAACCGTCAATCCCAAAAATTCGTAAGCTGGACGCATCCAGTCTGCATCGCGCTGCGCAAGATATTCGTTCACAGTGACAATGTGTACACCGTCGCCTGACAGTGCATTTAGATAGGCCGGCAGGGTCGCTACCAAGGTCTTGCCTTCACCGGTCCGCATCTCCGCGATTTTGCCTCGGTGCAAGACCATGCCGCCGATAAGTTGTTCGTCAAATGGGCGCATTCCAAGTGAACGCCAAGCGGCCTCGCGTGCATAGGCGAATGCTTCTGGCAATAAATCGTCGAGAGTGGCGCCAGCCGCAACTCGTTCGCGAAGCTCGGTTGTCTTTGTCTTGAAATCGTCATCTTGCAGCGCTTTGATCTCGGGTTCGAGATCATTGATTTTATTAATCTGGCGCGAAAACTGACGCAGCGCACGCTGATTGCGGCTGCCTAAGACACGGGTAAAGATGTTGGCCACTTAGGGCTCCTAGAGCAGTCGCCTTACTAATGAGGCGGCAATGTTCAAAAAACGGGTATTTTACTGACTAATCAGGAATTTGCACGGTGCATACGCGCAATTCTTCAAGCTAATGAAGACGGGGATATAGGACTGAATGCGGCAATGACAAGTTGCCAACTGAGATAGACGAATAAAGGTTTAGTCGGACTGACGGATAAAGCTTACAGGATTGACGCGCTGGCCATTACGCAGCACCTCAAAATGCAAGTTTGGCCCGGTTGCACGGCCTGTTTTACCCATCAGAGCAACAGTTTGCCCTTTGCGAACTTCGTCGCCAACGGCAACCAAATTCTCCGAATTATGCGCATATCGAGTGGCATAGCCATTGCCGTGGTTGATTTCGACGAGGTTGCCAAAGCCGTATCGATCAGACGACCAAGTAACCACACCATCCGCAACCGCGATGATTTCGGCCCCCAACTTACCCGCGAAATCCACGCCCTGATGATTAGCGGGTTTACCAGTGAAAGGATCTGTACGGCGACCGAAATATGACGACATCCATCCCGACTGGACCGGCCGTCCCTCCGGATAGACACGCGCGGATAGATTCTGATTGGAAAGCACACCTTCAAGAACGCCTAGTTGGGCCTCGCGATTATCGAGTTGGTTGCCGAGCGCTGTCATCGCCGTCAAAAATTCGGGGACCGCGATGGTCGACCCAGCCGCATACGCTTCTTCCGGACCACCTATGGCCGGGTCGGCATTAAAATCAAATTCGCCATCTTCCAAATCGGCCATTTCAGTCAGGCGGCGACCCAGCGCATCAAGTCGGATAACGCGCGCATTCATTTGACCAATGTTGATTGCCAACGCATCCAGTGTGTCTTCAGTTTGTTGCCGAGTTTCGGCAATTTCATCTTTCTGTACGACGAGCTCACCAGATAGCGTCGCAACCTCAGATTTGCTCAAACCTGACCCGGTTTGCGCAGAATACCAGTAGCCTGCACCGAACATTGCGCTAGCTAAAAACCCAGCAATCAGGACGATAAATGCCGCGGCAGAACGACCAGACAGGTTGATCTGCAGGGGTTTACCGAACCCCTTGCCGAATATGACTACATTCATCGAGTAATCCCCGGGTTTGCCCCGTTCAACTTATAACATGTTGATTTATATATGATTGAATAACAGGTCAGCTGCCGTCGTCGACGCCGATTCATTGTTCTTAGTCTGCTCTCAGTCATCATTTCGGTAGCCCCGCTATCGTAGGGCCTGTGGCCCCTTAGATCGGTGGTTTTGCGTCCCCGTCTTTCAGCGGGTATGCCCTTGTCGGACAGTGAATATGCAAAATTCCAGTTTTTATTACAAGATCAGCGACTCTGAACCATGATTCCGATCACTCGTACTCACTTTAAAGCGCCTACTCCGTCACACTTCTATGTCAGTCAAAAAACTCGAGAATCTACTTCAAACCGATCAAAACAGTGATCTTGATCGCCTAATTCAGCGCGCCCAGGATATGGACTCGTTAACCACCGCACTGCGCGCCGGTATCGAGTCGAATCTTGCAGATAATCTAATTGCCGCGAATATTCAAGATGGTGGGCAACTCGCCATTATTTGCAGCTCGTCGACCTGGGCCGCGCGACTTCGATTCGAATCAGACCGCTTACTCGAGCTGGCAGCCGGTGCAGGAGTCGCAGCGAAGACCTGTGTTGTCAAAGTGAGTCGCTAGCAGGCGCCCGCGTTATGCCTGTAGTGCGGGGGTTCTGAAATCAGGCGTAGGCTGGCGCGGCATAGGAAATGGGCGCCTTCTGTGGGTCGTTGAAGGTCACTTCTTCCCAAGCTGATTCGTCGGCCAATAACGCTCGCAACAATTTGTTATTGAGGTCGTGGCCCGACTTATGGGCGGAGAACTCGCCAATGAGACTGTGGCCCAACAGGTAGATGTCACCAATAGCATCAAGAATTTTGTGAATGACAAATTCATTAGAATAACGCAGGCCATCTTCATTGAGGATGCGGTAGTCATCCAGCACGATCGCATTGTCCATGCTGCCACCCAACGTCAGATTTTGTGCTCGCAATGCTTCGACGTCTCGCAAAAAACAAAACGTCCGTGCACGACTAACTTCTTTCAGAAATGACGTCGAGGAAAAATCAATGGATGCTTTCTGGCTCAGTTTATTGAACACCGGATGATTGAATGAAATTTCAAAATTGACTTTAAATCCGTTGAACGGCGTGAACTGAGCCCACTTGTCGTCTTCTTCGACGCGCACTTTCTTCTTGATGCGAATAAATTTTTTGGCAGCGGACTGCTCTTCGATGCCGGCCGATTGCAGGAGGAAAACAAAAGGTCCCGCACTCCCGACCATTATCGGCACTTCTGGTGCTGACAGATCAACGTGTAGATTGTCGATTCCAAGACCGGCCACCGCCGACATCAAGTGTTCAACCGTAGCGACTTTCACGCCATCTCGAATTAGCGTTGTACCCAACATCGTTTCGCCAACCAGTTTGGCGTCAGCTGGAATATCGACAGGCTCATCAAGATCGACACGGCGAAAGGTGACGCCTGCATTCTCAGCAGCAGGTCGCAATGTCATGTAGACCTTGTCGCCAGTATGTAAGCCAACACCGGTCGCCCGAATCGCTGTTTTCAGTGTTCGTTGTCTCAGCATTTTTTAAAAACTCTTTACATTTTCAATGGGTTACGGATCTTGACTCGAAGGAATTGACGCGAGAGATTAACATAAGGATCACGACCACAGCAAAATGCGCGATTCCCAAAACCGGATCGGACAGGTGGAGCAGAGCCACCTGTCCGATCCCAGCGGAGATTTTTGCGCATTAACCCGACCGCGACGAGTGAGTGAGACGCGGTCAGCGCGCCGCTCGCTCAGTCTGCCTGGCGGCGCAGAAACGCTGGGATATCCAGCAATTCTTCCTGCAAACCCGCGTCCTCCAACCCATCTCCGACAGCTCGTTTACGCTGAATCGCCGGCTTATCTAGTTGCTGATAGTTAGGCTCCGTTCCAGTCGCTACAGTCCGCTTAACGACTCGAATTGGGC
>JABIUH010000204.1 GCA_018701055.1 Woeseia sp.
CAAAATCTCGAAAGCGGAAGGTGGCAATGTAGCGCAGTTCCCAATGCCGGTTTATACGCCAGGCGGGGGCAACAAACTCTAAATCACCTTTAATTAGCGCTGTGCCGGACTATCTTTGCATGCGCTATTCAACAGGTTCTCCTGGGACCGAACTTTTTTCTGGTGAGGGCCAATCGGCTTCGGTATGATCGCGGTCACCTGAAGTATCCTTATCTAATATTCCTGATCAGGAAGCAGCGTGTCCATACGTGTATCCGACGTGCCACTAGCAGAAGTCAAGACTATTCTTGAGTTGCCGGGGCAGTCCGCCCTGTCGAATTTCCGCCTGCAAAAACTGTTACGCGATCTACAAGAAGTCAATGCGCTTGTCGAGAATGTAGCCGCCAGGTTCACGTACTTCGTCAGTTTCAGTAATTCGTCGAATTCTGACGACCGTGTTCGTCTGGACGCATTGCTGCTATCTGAAACGGCGTCGCTATCATTTGAACCTGATGCCACACTGATTCAAATAGCACCACGGCCCGGGACGATTTCCCCTTGGTCCAGCAAAGCAACAGACATTGTCCACGCTTGTAATCTTCGCAGTGTTGAGAGAGTCGAGCGCGGTGTTTGTTATGCGCTGACGATTTCCGGCGCTTTGACTGCTGCAGAAAGTAGCTTGCTCAGCGACGTGCTTTTCGATCGGATGACCGAGATTCGATTCTCGAGCTCGAAAGACGCTGAGTCATTGTTTCAGACTCATGAACCGGCCTTATTGACGGTTGTGCCGTTGATGGCTGAGGGAGTAGTTGCGTTGGAGCGAGCTAACGTCGAACTCGGTCTCGCGCTGTCGGTTGATGAAATTGAATATCTCGAGCGAAACTACGCTGATATCGGTCGCGATCCGACTGACGCAGAACTCATGATGTTTGCTCAGGCGAATTCTGAGCACTGTCGGCACAAAATTTTTAATGCGAATTGGATTATCGATGGCGAGCCGCAATCAGAACAGCTGTTCGGAATGATTCGCAGCACAACCGCTGCGAGCCCGGCGGGTGTTGTCTCTGCATATTCGGACAATTCCGCTGTGATGGAGGGTTGGCAAGGCCAGCGATTGATGCCCACCACCGAAGATCGTTCATTTACCTATGTAAATGAACCGATTCAGATTTTGATGAAAGTTGAGACTCACAATCATCCAACGGCAATCTCTCCTTTTCCAGGGGCGGCAACGGGTTCTGGCGGCGAGATTCGCGATGAGGGTGCGACTGGACTGGGTGCCAGGCCCAAGGCGGGGCTGACAGGTTTTACTGTTTCACACTTGCGGATACCTGATCTCAAGCAACCGTGGGAGATCGATTTTCCGCATCCGGAACGCATGGCCACGCCCCTGCAAATTATGCTGGAAGGACCGATCGGCGGCGCTGCATTCAACAACGAATTTGGGCGTCCAAATTTGCTTGGTTATTTTCGCAGCTATGAGTCGAGTGTCGCGGGATTACCAGAGAACGAAATTCGCGGTTATCACAAACCAATCATGATCGCGGGCGGCGTTGGCAACGTACGAGCCGAACACGCCCTTAAAATTGACGTCCCTGTTGGCGCAAAAATTATTGTGTTGGGCGGGCCTGCCATGTTGATTGGGCTCGGCGGCGGGGCGGCCTCAAGTCTCGCAAGCGGTACCAGTTCAGAAGATCTTGATTTCGCCTCAGTTCAACGGGGCAATCCGGAGATGGAACGCCGCGCGCAAGAAGTTATCGATCGTTGCTGGGCAATGGGAGACGATAATCCGATATTACTAATACACGATGTCGGTGCTGGTGGACTGTCGAACGCGGTGCCCGAAGCGGTCGATCACAGCAAGCACGGCGCGATCGTAGAGTTGCGTGACGTGCCTAATGCCGAGCGTGGCATGTCTCCTATGGGTATTTGGTGCAACGAAGCGCAGGAACGCTACGTGCTCCTGATAGCTGAGGACAGATGCGATGAATTCTCTGATATGTGCATGCGGGAAAATTGTCCGCATGCGGTCATCGGCACGCTGACTGAGAACGAGCAGTTGGTGGTGAATGACGCTGAATTCGACAATTCCGTTGTCGACATGCCGATGGAAATGTTGCTAGGCAAAGTGCCTAAGATGACTCGGGATGTCGCGCGATTGAAGCGCAACGACCTGGCACTCAATCTGAATGGCATTGAACTCGAAGAAGCAATTTATCGAGTGCTGCGGTTCCCAACCGTTGCGGATAAGACATTTTTGATTCATATCGGTGATCGCACGGTGGGTGGTTTATCGGTACGCGATCAATTTGTCGGGCCGTGGCAGGTCCCGGTAAGCGACGTTGCCATCACGGCCAGCGGATTCGAAAGTACAACCGGTGAGGCGATGTCGATGGGTGAGCGCACACCGCTTGCCACTATAAATGCCCCCGCATCTGGAAGAATGGCCGTTGGGGAGGCGGTGACTAACATTGCGGCGGCGGCTATCAAAGATATCGGTCAGATACGACTGTCGGCAAACTGGATGGCGGCTGCCGGGCATCCTGGAGAGGATGCGAATTTATTCGACACCGTTAAGGCGGTCGGACTGGAATTGTGCACAGCACTTGGGATCGCAATTCCGGTGGGTAAGGACTCATTATCCATGCGTGCGCGATGGGAAGATGAGCAGGGAGAGCACCAGGTTGTCGCTCCTGTTTCTCTAATCGTAACCGCGTTCGCGCCGGTGAC
>JABIUH010000320.1 GCA_018701055.1 Woeseia sp.
CTAAAATAATTCACTGACAATAGGTTCTATAGATTCTGCCCAGATTCTATAACCCTGTTCATTTGGGTGCCGAGCGTCGGGCATTATATCTGGGCTCAAGATTCCGTCATTGCTTAAGAAGTTGGCTGCTATATCCATATAGTAAACATTGTCTTTGTCGGCAATTCTAGCCGCCGCTGTCTGGCTTGCATTTGCGAGGATTGTTCGAAGGTCGTTAGGGTATTCTCCGCGCGGGAATATACTTAGTAGCAATATCTTCGAATCAGGTAACTTCAGTTGCAATTTATCTATAATGGCGACAATTCCATCCGCTATTTCTGCTGCGGTATTGTCTTTAGCATTATTGGTACCTGCCAATAAAACGATTAACTTTGGCGATATTCCATCGATATTGCCATGGTCGAGACGCCATAAAATGTGTTCGATTTTGTCTCCGCCTATGCCAATATTAACGGCATTTCGTTGACTATAATATTCATCCCATACTGCCTGGCCCGCCGTACCATGTGGTTCTGAATTCGTAGGATAGATTGTGCCTTCCCAGAAATGAGTAATGGAGTCACCGACGAACAGCAGGTCGATATTGCCCTGTTCAATGCGGCGATTAATTTCATCGAATCGATTTAACCAAAACTCGCTTTGTCGAGGTTTGGGTGTGATGGTTGAAGTTGTTTGTGGAAGTGCTGCGGTGGTTACTAATAAAATGGCGGCTGTGATCACCGCAATTGCGATAACAAGAGTTCGAGTTGTACTACGAATTAGTACCATTTGCCCCAGTCTTTCGTACTCTAACAGTTACAGAGCAGCAGTTTGTGTAGCAGAATCTAAGGCCTTAACCAATTGCTTTTTGGCTCTGCTTAAGGATTGCCCTACCGTTTTACAAACTCGTAGCAATCAAAGTTTTTTACAGTTCTACTATAGCAGGAGCCAAAGGAAATACTATTTCAATGAGTTCTGGTTTTTCACTGGCCCTAAACTAAGCTAACCTGGACCGTATTTATTCTGTTCACTATGTAAAATAGGTTATTAGGAACACTAACAACTAAAACCTAACCTCGGCATAGAATTCTTAGAAAAATTCTTAGTGCTGCCCTTTTTTTTCAGGATTGAAACAGTGCTGTTCGGTCTCAGTTATGGTCGTGGACCGTAGATGGGTAAGGGCGCCCCAAACTCAAGCGCGCCAAGGTCTGGCGCCTGCCCGTTGAAGTCATCGGTCACCCCAGGCAGAAGCGTTCCGCGGTCTATTGCAGCCGAGCCGCCGCGTAATCGGAAGTCGAGATCAGCAGCGTCGTAGAGAGCCTGTACTGAGGTGCTATCTCGCGCGTCGAGGGCAGGCACGTTGACAAAAATATCGTAGTCGACCAACACGCTGTTTAGGTCCTGGCGCGTTGCGGCTGAATAGTCAGCGAGTGTTGCGAATTCGCGAGTCGCTAGCACCGCATCATGGCCGGGGCTTGTAAAATCCGCCATTTTTCCGGCGATCGGTGCGCTCCAGCGAAACGAAATTTCGGCGCTAGGATTCGGCCGGAAGCCGTTGTAGTCAGATGAGGAGTAGCTCGTGAAGGTGTTAACACTGAAAATTTCAGCGGCGGAGTGTTCCCCTAAAAATAGGTTGTTGCGCCAGTGGACGTTTGATGCACCGGCGATGTTAGTCTCGGACAAAATCGTGTTGTTGTAAAAAATTGTACCGGCAGCACCCGCCGTCAGGCGCGTCGACCCTGCTGGCAGGTGGTAGGCTATGTTGCGAATCCAGTAAACAGGCCCACCCAGAGCAGGCTGATTGCAAAATGCGTGCGACGGGTGATTGATGAACATGTTTCGGAGCACGCGGATGTTGTGCATACTGCCATCGGCTTCGATTGGGTTGTCGTGGCTATTAGTGATGTAGTTGCCGTAGAAATCAATCGCCACGGGACGGCGATCCCAGTATTCACGTGGTGGATACTTCGGTCCATCGGGAATGCCGGGGCCCGACGCGACTGATCCATCCGGATTGCCGTAGGTCTCGACGTTGATTCCGTCGTGGAAGTCGGCAATGTAGTTATGCGCGACGACATGACCGGGGCCGTAAAGTTTGATGGCGACATAGGAGGCCATGACTGGAGGAAATACCTGCCCTTCCACTCCGTCGAACTGCTCCCATATCTGACCTGCCCAGCCGATCAAATGATCGGGATCATTGCGCCCAATGAAGACGCTGTCGGCAATATAAAAATTGTTCGACCCCGAATAGTTCGTGAAGACGCCGGCGCCTACGTTCTCGAAACGACTACGCTTGACGGTGAGGCCCTTGGATCCCGCAAGAAACTGCGTCCCTGCCAGCACAGCTATCTCGGTGTTACGGAACGTGATGCCTTCGAAATAGGTGTAATCGGCTGCGCGAACATCAAACAGTGCGTAGTTGCCGTTGCCGTCGAACACAACGTCGCCGTCGCCGGCAGCGACAATCGCAATCGGTCGATCCGCTGTGCCGTCAGCCGTCAGGTAATAGGTACCGTCGAGCGGCGTCGAGCGGTTGACGCTGGCATTGTTGGTGTATTCGTAGCGGTTGTATTGATAGATGCCGGCGTGGACGACGATCGTGTCGCCAGGACGCACTCGGGGGCGGCCAGATGTTGCCCAGTCGGTTCCAGCGCACCATTGGTTATAGGCGCACATCAGGCCCTCGAAGGAGGGCTCGAGCTTCTTCCCGGAGTAACCGTGCGTATAGACGTGAAACACACGGCCACCCGCGTAGGGCTCGGGCTCCGCGCGCGTGCGCACCAGCGCCAGACGCGTTGGGTCACCGGCCACACCGTCGGGGTCGGAGATCTCGAAGCGCGCTTCATAGTCGGTGTCGGGTTTGAGATCGAGCACACTGCCCGCAAACATATTCGGCACGATGACATCGACACGTGACTCGCTGTAGATGCGCTCACCGTTTAGCCGCAGCAGCGGCAAGCCATCCAACCACTGGCTACTGCCCTGCTCGCGGTACCACACCGCAACGCTGGCATTGTGATTTTCGTCCCCTTGGATCAGCCATTCGAAGCCGAGGTTGATCAGTGTCGGCGGCTCGGTGAAGAGCTCTCCGGGGATCACTGCATTCGTGCTGTCGGTCGCGAAAGGCGAGGGATCACTCGCAATCTGTGCATGCGCGGTGAAGGGGAGGACCACGCTCAGTGCAGCGAAGATGCACGCGCCGAAGATTGGAGACACAGTTATAGACATCTTGGTCACTTATGCAGGTAGAGGAAACATAAACAGTATCGCCGATCATTGCTTTTGTCCACTTAAGGAACATGCTGGACGAGTCAAGCTCAGAATTAAAGATTGGGGTCAGAGTAAAAATACAGTACTGTATTTCCACTGGTATTGTTGGCCCTAATTATTCACGCTCAAAGACATGTGATGAGTTATAAAATGAAAAAATTACAACCGATGCTTCTGTTGCTGCTGGTATCTTTTTACCTTTCTTTTTCGCAAGCGGCGGAATTTTCCCAAGTCCGACCTGATGCAGACACCCTGCTGGAATTGCC
>JABIUH010000203.1 GCA_018701055.1 Woeseia sp.
AGAAACCGCAAGACCAGTCTGACGATGCACATGACAGTTACATCAGCGACCCGGCAAAGCCCGTACCCCTTTCGCCGGATATACCTATGTATAAGAATAATCGCATGGTTGCGGACCAGCGAGTGGCCAGCACGCGTACGGATGTATTGACCTATAAGACGGAAGTACTGCAAGAAGATATTACAATTGCCGGCCCTATTCTCGCCAATTTATTTGCTTCGACCTCTGGTACCGATAGCGACTTTTTTGTCAAGATTATCGATGTTTATCCCTCAGACGCGCCGGACTTCGAAGATGTCCGAATGGGCGGATACCAGATGCTGCTTGGCATCGAAGTGATGCGCGGGAAATTCCGCAACAGCTTTTCAATCCCTGAGCCGATGACTCCGGATGAGATTACACCCATCAGTTTTCACCTTTGGGACAAGTTTCATACCTTCAAAAAGGGACACAGGATAATGATCCAGATTCAAAGCTCATGGTTCCCCGCCTTCGATCGCAATCCGCAGACTTTCACTAACATTTACCGGGCGAAAAAAGACGACTATCAAAAAGCAACACAGAAAATATTCCGCTCGGGCGGGTCGCCATCCCACCTTGTGTTACCGGTAGTGGACTAGATGGCTCAAGTGAGCCATTGATCGAATAGGTAGTTATGGCCTGTTCCTCCCCCTGATTCTTCCGCATTGATATCGTTGGACTTTTCCATGGGGTACTGATAACGCGTCTAAGCCAGGTAATCGCAAAGCACTGGCAATTTGAAACATTTCGAAACATTCTGAAACGCCTGTGAAGCCCTTTCCATCGGCCCTTCTGTGAAGATCTCGTGCGTCTTAAATTCACCGCCACTCATGAAGGGACAACAATGAAACTCTCAAGCAAGATAATTATTTTGTGCAGCATGCTGACACTAGGGGCATGTAGCTCAGACAACAATCCTCAACCGCTACAGCCAACGCCGTCGCCACCGGTAACGCCGACAACTAAGGTACAGGTTCTGCACGGCTCTCCTGATGCTCCTGCCGTAAACGTTCTTTTGAACGATAACCAGATCCTCGGTAATGTCGACTACAAAGTGGGTTCCGGCGTGCTGACACTCACTGAAGGCACTTATTCGGTCCAGGTTGACGGTATCCTGCCCAGCGGCGATGTCACGGTGATTGGCCCGGTCGATCTGAATTTCGCGACCGGTATGATTTACATGATTGCGGCTGTCAACGATGTCGCCTCGATTGAGCCGGTAGTAATCAGTCAGCCGGACACGGCAGTCAGTGCCGGATCGGCACGACTTTTTGTTCTGCACGGGGCAGCAGCCGCTCCAACGGTCGATGTTTTCGTCACGGCGCCCGGGGCTGACCTGACCGCCAGCGCACCGGTTGGCACATTCTCGTTCAAAGAAACCATTGGGCCCGCTGAAGTTGCTGCGGGTGACTATCAGATTCGGGTAACAGCAGCCGGCGATCCGTCCGCAGTTGTTTTCGACTCTGGAACAATGACGCTGAACGACGGCGACGACCTGACCGTTACCGCCGTACCGAATTCCAGTGGAGGTCCGGCACCAATTAGCCTTGTCGCTTTGATCGAGACAGGTTCTCTCGAGATTCTTGATGTAAACACGCCGACCTCGCTCCAAGTCATTCATGCCTCACCCGATGCGCCAGCGGTTGACATTGTTGTCGACGGCAACGTACTGGTTCCCGCATTGGCATTTCCGGATGCGACCGGCTTCGTTGAAACACCAGGCGGCGTTTATAACCTCGCGGTGACGGTTGCGGGCAACCCTGGTTCTGTCGCCATTGGTCCGGTTGACCTCGACCTCGCCGCCGGCGTGCGTTATTCAGTATTCGCCGTTGATCAGCTGGCGACCATCGAGGCGTTGATCCTCTCAGATGACGCGCGCCGCGTTGCTACCAACGCCAAGGTTCGTATCGTGCACGCATCGCCGACCGCTGCGGACGTCGATATCTATGTGACCGCTGTCGGCGCCGACATCAACGTTGCAGACCCGACGCTAGAGAATGTCGCATTTAAGGCTAACACGGGCTTCCTGGCCCTTGCGGCCGGTGACTATGACGTGACCGTCACGCCAACTGGCACGAAGACCGCCGCGATCGGTCCAGCGACGATCTCTATCTCCGATGGTGGTATTTACACCGCCGTAGCAAGAGATCCGCTGCCTGGAGAGACAGAGCTCGGACTTATTGTTCTAGATGATTTCCTGGCGAACAACTGAGTAACATCGGAATCCCCCGCACATTCATGCGCTAAATTATCCCCGCCTTGTGCGGGGGTTTTTTGGATTGCACAAACAGAAGGGAAATTCGATCAGTTTCACCTCGGAAACGGGTCTGTATATAAATCGGCCTTTATTAGTAATCCTGCGCCCGCTACCAGGAAATCGTCCCGGCAGCTCTTTACGAAAGACCAATTCAGGGATCAGTCTTTGATTACAAGAGTTAATACGCGATCAGTTAACTGCTCTATTGATAGCTTTCCATTCGACTTATACCAATACGTCGACCAAGCGAGCGCACCATGCAGCAGTTGTCGAAGGTACTCTGGCTCAATCTCAGTTAATCCATCAGCGTTTGCCTGCTCCAACCATTCATGCCAATACTTGAAATAGGTTTCCCTTCCTTTGAGAATTTTCTGCTGCTGTTCTTTCGACAAAACTCGCCATTCATAGATCAGCACCGCGGTCGCATTTCCGGCCTCACCGTGAATGAAGTTTAATTCTGTGGTGATGAGCGCTCGAATCTTGTCGCGTGTAGTTTCCGCCTTTACAAGAGAGTCCTTCAGCGCCTCCTCCATTGCAATGACCACCTCATGCATTAAGCCAAACAGGATCTCTTCTTTGCTGCTGAAATGGTGAAAGATGCTGCCAGATTGGATGCCTACCTCGGCAGCCAATGACGGCAACTGAGTTGATTTTTTTCATGTTCTGTCGAGTATCTTTTTGTAAAAGTGCCTGAAGAAATGCTGGGATTCATAATGCCAGATTCGAGTGACCACTTCTGGCCGTAAGCAGACATCAAGGTAGTACGGGTGAAGAGATATGATTGTTGCCCAGAGCGAAAGTTGTTTAGTAAGATCCGTAAGGTCAATAGTGCAGGTAAGTAAATTTGCACAAAGGCTCAGGTTGAATACATTCTTGCTACTGTTCTTGTCTGCTTGCGCTGGCGGCGCATAATATGGAAAAACTTCATCTCAAATGTCTGTAACGAACGAAAAATTTCTACTGACATACCCTAATCTTGAAGATCCGCAGGGCGACGTGGTGCTGGAAAACCAGCATGTCGTAGTGCAACGTCTTGTTGTGCCAGCCGGAAAATGGGAAGGCGTTCATAGTCACCCCGGGAATCAACTCTATGTGCACATTCTTGAGGCTAACCGACCACTCGGAGAAAAGGCAGCAAATCAAGCAGGACGAATAAACGGGAGGGACAGGTCTACACCGAGCGTTAGATTAAGGGTTTGTCGGGAAATCGATAAAAAGCAACATCTTACGCAGACCGATTGCTTCTGCGATGAAAGCGGAATCGCTCGCTGTTACCGCGTAGTCCGGGACAATCCACAAGCGACTAATAGATATCAAATATTGTCTCAACACCAGTAACCTACGGGTTTTGGCGAACCCTACACTTCCGCGCACGTTGCCCGAATTAGATGAAATCCGAGAGGAAATACTACTGCACCTTTTCGGGCGTTTGGGTGAAAATAACCATATCGCTTATAGATTTTTTTTATTTTCATCCGGAGACTATCGCCGAACCTCAGTTAACTTATCAGTACCGCACGTCGAGTTACGACTAAAAAGCAGAACCCCAGGTATCTGAGAGTGCGAAGCCGGTTTGAAAAGGATCGGTAGGATCTAGCCCGATTTGACTAAAGCCATAAATCCAGCGCTGACCGGCGACAATCGAACAGGTTGCCTCAAATGGTCCAACTTGTTGTGTGCCAATCAATTCAGCAGTGAACTCACCGCCGATGATAGAACGTGAGCGAAGAACATCGCCTTTCTGGACTAACCCCTGAGCGTAACGCACAGCCATATTGGAATTACTTCCAGTTCCACAGGGTGAACGGTCGACCCGCCCAGGTTTTAGTGTGGTGCATGTACGAATTGCGCCATCCAGTTCATCAGAGCGAAACATCACGTAGGCGATACCGTTAATCTCAGGGGTTTCTGGATGAGCAATGTCAATTATTCCATCAGCATCAAATGGAGTGACAAGTGCGGGCATTACGCCTGTTAGTTTCATTAGTTTCTGTTCCTGAATATTAAAATGTCTATGGGTAAGGTAGATAACCGCGCTGTTCGACCGTTGGAAACTCGTCCCCAGATCTCACTTGACGACTGTTATCCCGCATCGGGTTGGGATAGTGCTCCCAATCGAGCACTTTTTCCGTACGCAAGGATCTGTGCAGCATCTGTCGTGATCGTTGACTATCGACCACGTCACGGCTCAAAGCTGGTAAATCCCAACGTTCATTTACTCGCTGAAGCATTCTGTTTAATTCTGTTTGCCAGATATCGTCGCCGGCCAAATGGACTTCTTCATTAGGATCATCTGCCAAATTGTATAGCTGTACTGGATACCTTTCTGAGTAGATAATTTTCAGTGAACCTTTGCGCAGAGTGGGTAATTACAATAGGCATTTTCAAACACAGTGCCCTTAGCCGCCAATGCATCAAGGTTAGGTGTTTTGGTAACGCTGTTACCGTAGGCCGACAGGGCAAATGCTGTCATCTGGTCGGCCATGATTAGAACAATGTTCGGTCTACTTTCGTACATTAAACAAGTTTCTCGTTACTAGTGAAAACCCTTCTTGAGTCCAATATAAAATGGGATAATTCAAGATAGACAGTTTGCTCGTTAGCGCACATAGTCCGCACCCGTAATATCGATAGTCGAACTGGTAGCATGGCGCGCCACCCCTGAAGCCAGGAATGAAACTATCTCAGCAATATCCGAAGGCGGCGTAACTTCACGTAGCGGCAGATGGTTCTGTCGCAAACTTAACGGTTGGCGCAAAAGCCATTTTCACTAAACACATTTATTCGGTCAACGCCAAACTATAAAACTGTTGCCATGCAGGCCGACAACTTCTGCTCTGGCCTTTTTTCAACATACGCCAAACCTCAATGCCCGCCAATGTCGCTAGTGCAGACCAAAACGATTTGAAACCCAGCATTGGGCGAATCTTGATACGTTTGTTTTCTTCGCTGTTGTACAGTTTGATGGCCGCAGTGTTGGCACCACTTTTATCAATATTGATGAGACCAGGCTTGCCGTTAGCATCGATGGCTTTGGTCAGAAAGCGTCGCGCAGACTTCGTGTCACGCTTGGCCGTCAGCAGAAAGTCGACCGTGTTGCCTTTTTTGTCGACAGCACGGTAAAGGTATTTCCATGTCCCCTTAATTTTCACGTAGGTCTCGTCCAAACGCCAGCGCGCACCGGTCCGTTTCTTGTTATTTCGAAATGCATTTTCAATGCGAGGCGCGTAATAAACCACCCAGCGTTGAATGGTACTGTGATCCACAGCATAGCCATGTTCTTGCATCAGTTCTTCCAAGTCGCGATAGCTCAAGCCGTAGGCAACATACCAACGCAAGCATTGCAGAATGATAGTTTTCTGATGGTGGCGGCCTATGAAACTGATCATAATTTATCCGGTTGATGCAATGTTGGGTGATCGACTACAGTTCGAACGGTCTGGTTGACCAACTTCGCGACAGAACCCGAATGGTTCGTCAACGAACGTCCTGTCGCCCTCAAATAATCCGCTCTAACATGCCGGTCGAGCGCGTCGACCGTACTTCCTCGAATTTCTGCCTGAAAGGAAAATCAATTTAAGGGAGTCTGACCCCGCAAAGGTCTCTCTTTAAATTACGACGTCGCCTAACGGGCTTTGGTGTAAACCTCACGACCCGCGAAAAACGTCGCATCGACTGTAAGCGCCCGGAAACTGTCGTCCATCGGTGTTGGTACGTTACCGTCCAGAACTGCAAAATCTGCCCATTTACCCGGCGTGATCGAGCCAATCGTATCCTTCCAGGGCGTCATGTTTGCACCTGCCTGGGTATAAGCAAAAAGCGCTTCCTCGAAACTTACCGCCTCTTCGGGATGCCAGGGCTTCCCATCATTGAATCCAAATGGACTCTCACGGAACATCGCATCGCTGATCTGCACAATTGGATCGAGTGGCGAAGTGCCGTAGTCAGCACCAAAGACTAACGGTACGCCCGCGTTCAGCATAGATTTCCAAACATACGCGCGTGACTCGCGATGAGCACCGACACGAAGCGGAACATAGCCGATCGAGTTGGTGCCGTGATTCGGCTGCATTGACGCAACGACGCCCAGTTCTTTGAAACGATTCACATCGTCCTCATGCACCAATTCCATATGCTCGATCCGATTTGGGTACGGAACGACGTTGTCGACAGACGCTTCAAAGGCATCGAGCGATGCATGAACGGCCGCATCTCCAATTGAATGTATTGCAACTGGCATTCCTGCGGCAGTCAGCTTCTCAACTTGCAAATTTAGATCTTGCGGAGAAATAATGTATTCGCCTTTCCATCCTTCGCGATCACGGTAACCCTCCATTAGGACAGCTGTATGCGCCGAGAGTACGCCGTCGTTCATGAGCTTGACGAAACCAACGGTCAGGAGTGGTCCTGATTTCTCGACTCTGCCGGTCGCATCAACTCGCGTTGATGTGTCCAACCTGGACGCGAGGATATTCTGCACTTCAGTATCGTAATCGTCCGCGGAGCCACGTCCGCCACGAGCGCCGTACCAAATCCTCAATGTGGGATCGCCGTTTTCCACGATGTAGAGATAATCCTGAAGACCACCCATTTGATGCAAACCGGTAATCCCGTAGCTGTTCGCGTATTGATACATCGTCGTCAGGCCTTCGCGACGCTGCACGTCGCTACGGTCCGGTATCGCCCTTCTAACTAATCCTTGGGCGCCTTCGAGGAGAATTCCAGTCGGTTCTTTGGTATTCGGGTCGATGACTATTTCACCACCGGGTGGAACCGGCGTATCCGCGGTTACGCCCGCAAGCTCAAGTGCCAACGAATTCACCCAAGCATAGTGACCGTCTATGTGATTCAAAAATACCGGTCGATCGGGCACCACCTCATCGAGCATTTCTTTGGTTGGGTACTCTGCATCCGACAATGTGTGATCCCAGGCGCCGCCGGTCATCCACTCTCCCTCCGGCATGCGTGCGTCCGCTTCTTCAATCAGTCTCAGCCATTCG
>JABIUH010000239.1 GCA_018701055.1 Woeseia sp.
AGGACCGACTCCGCTTCTGATTAGTATTCCTCACGACGGGCGTTTGCTGGCGCCAGGGCAGGCCGAGCGCATGACGGACGTGGCCAAAGCGCTCCCGGACACCGATTGGTTCGTACGTGACTTGTACGAATTTTCAACGGCTATCGGCGCGAATGTTGTTGCGGCGAACTATTCACGTTACGTCGTGGACCTTAACCGGTCTGCCGACGACGCCGCTCCCTACGCGAACCAGATATCAACAGGTCTTTGTCCGACGCAGACGTTCGCCGGCGAAGAGTTGTACCTCCCGGGGGAATCCGTCTCAGCGCTGGAGCAAGCCACACGCGTGCGTGAATACTGGCAGCCTTATCACGACAAAATATCCGACACACTGGACCAGCTGACGCAGAAGCACGGTCACGCGTTGCTGTGGGACGCGCACTCGATCGCGTCCGAAGTGCCGCGTCTGTTTCCCGGTGTATTGACCGACATCAACATAGGCACCAATGGCAGCAAGAGTTGTGCAGCCGCGTGTGAACAGGCGGTAATGGTCGCGACCGACAATACCGCGTATTCAGCGGTAATCAACGGCCGATTCCAGGGTGGCTATATCACTCGCCACTACGGCAAGCCAGACAAAAACAACCATGCCATTCAGTTAGAGCTGTCGCAGCGCTGTTATATGGATGAAAAGCGCATGCGTTATGATGAGAATTCGGCGAATGACGTTGCGGAGACGATCAAACGAATGCTGCAGGCATTCGTTGCATCAGGTCAAAAACTCGTATGAAAGACAAAGTCGGCTTGCACGAATTATATGCGAAAGATGCAGATGCGGCGGACGAGCAGGTATTTGGTCGTCAGGTTGATCCAGTTTCACGGCGGGGCTTTCTCCGCGGTAGCGGTTTAGTCGCAATGATGACGGCACTCGGTGCCAGCATCCCATTTGCCAAGTACATGCCGGGAGGTCTTATCCCGGCGGCTCTCGCGCAAACCGAAAACGCATTTCAATTAGCCGGCAAAGACGGACTTACCATACTCAATGATAGGCCTGTCAACGCAGAAACTCCCGCGCACATGTTGGATGACGAGATCACACCAGCATCTCGAATGTTTGTGCGCAATAATGGTGTACCACCGACCCTGGAGAACGTCGACGCAAACAATTGGTTCCTGGAAATTGGTGGCGAATCCGTCGCGAATGAAACCAAACTGTCTTTAACGGAACTGCAAAACACTTTTCAACACCACACCTTACAGTTGCAGCTTGAATGCGGTGGCAACGGTCGTTCAGAATTCACCCCGCCTGCGCGCGGCAATCAGTGGACAACCGGTGCTATTGGATGTCCGGAATGGACTGGAGTAAGGCTGCGCGACGTGTTGCAGCACTGTGGCATCAACGATGATGCGGTGTACGTTGCGTACGAGGGTGCTGACACACACTTATCCGGCGACCCTAAAAAACTACCGATTTCCAGAGGCGTGCCGTTGCACAAGGCATTGGAGAAAGAGTCGTTGCTGGTTTGGGCGATGAACGGTGAACCCCTGCCGATGTTGCACGGCTTTCCGTTGCGCATGGTGTGTGCTGGCTGGCCAGCATCTGTTAGTGGTAAATGGCTGAACAAGATTTTGCTACGTGATCGAGTTCACGATGGCGAAAAAATGCAGGGCCAGTCTTACCGTGTTCCCTGCAAGCCAGTGGCGCCGGGCGCGACAGTCACTGATGCGGAGATGTGCATCATTGAATCAATGCCAGTGAAGTCTCTAATTACGTTTCCAAAATCTGGCAACTCTCATTCGCGCAATGCAGAACTGGAGGTTCGTGGGCACGCGTGGTCAGGCGATCATCAGGTAAAACGACTGTATACCTCGATCGATTTCGGCGCCACATGGCAGCGCGCCAAGCTAAGAAAGCCCGTCAATCGGTTGGCTTGGCAGCACTGGTCTGCAACCATAGAGTTTCCTGAAGACGGGTACTACGAAATTTGGGCGCGAGCCGTTGATGATCGTGGCATCTCTCAACCGCATGTCTTGCCGGCGTGGAATCCGCGTGGGTATTTGAACAACGCGTGTCATCGTATCGCCGTCAGCGTAGCGGGCTAGCGCATGCGACGCGGGTTACTGTTTGTCGCCTTGCTTTTATCGACCAGTCATTCCATCGCCGAAGAATACGATCCCACCACCGGCCTGGTCATCGCGGAGGGCTGGCAGCTGGTGAGGATTCATTGTGGGGGCTGCCATTCTCATGCTCTAGTCACCGGTCAACGGGCAGATCGCCAAACCTGGCTTGATGTCATTCGTTGGATGCAGGCGACGCAAAATTTGTGGCAGTTTGATGCGGCCACGGAGTCAGGAATTCTCGATTACCTGAGCGCGAATTATCCGCCGCAGGCGAATCGCCGCAGAGCACCCATTCCACCTTCGCTGCGCCCGCCTATGGATACGAACGAAAGCAGATAAGCCGCGATTTGCCCACTTGTTCAGCCGCGCTTCAGCCGGGTTCGATTAGATTGTCCGTATTCTGCGACGTCTGTGTTGGCGGTCTAATAGTGGGCTATCATTACGACATCCAATCATTCAAGCTATTCAATATTAGGGAATGAAAGTCATGAAAAGAGTCCTTATTGCCACCGTCTTAACGGTATTTGCACTTCTTCCGGCGACCCACGCCTACGCGGCCACTGCCGCAGAACTCGATGGCAAAGTTGCCGAGACCATCGAGGTTTTCAAGAATGAGGTGAACGGTGCGGATGTGTTTCTTGGGCAATCGGTGGGTTATCTCGTTTTTCCCCGCGTCATAAAAGTCGGCATTGGGATCGGCGCTGAAACAGGCGAAGGCGCGTTGGTCGTTAACGGCCGTTCCGCGGCCTACTTTCGCACCACATCGGGATCTTTCGGATTGCAGCTAGGTGCGCAAGCGAAGTCGATGGTCATTGCATTCATGACCAAAGAGTCGCTGGCTAAGTTTAGAGAGAGTTCCGGCTGGCAGATTGGAGTCGATGGTTCGGTCGCGTTAATCGATGTCGGCGCGGGCAAGCAGATTAATACTGGAAATATTAAAGATCCGGTAGTCGGTTTCATTTTCGGTTCAAAAGGTCTCATGTATAACCTGACGCTCGAAGGCACCAAGATTTCCCGGGTTAAAAAAGACTAACCTGTAGTACATCAATCTCAGGCAGGATGCGTCGGAACCCCGGTTCCAATTCGTGCTGGCCGCCAGTCATATGCGTTGACGAGAACAATAAAGAGATGAGCGACGCACAACCCAAGAAGCGCTCGTTTCTTAAGAGCATGACAATCGCGGCAGTGAGTTTTTGGCGCCAGGAAAAATCCTGGCAAACGAACCGAAATAATTTCCCTCAGCACTTCTGCGGCTGCTAAAGAAATCATTTTGGACGGTTTGGGAAGCGCGGAGCGGAGGTCTATACGCTTGTGGGTTCTTAGTGACGTTCGTCTATCTGGAAATACGCATGTTTCTTATCGATTTTGTTCAGGCTTTGAGGTGCCGACTCATTTGGAGAACTTTGCCCATCGATTGCGAGAAAAACTCGAAGAGCGGCACATTAATTCGCAAACCTGCCTCACTCAATGGCGTGGAGAAAAGATG
>JABIUH010000253.1 GCA_018701055.1 Woeseia sp.
CCAGCGCCCAGAAATGCGTGAGAGCAGGGGGCAAGCACAACGATCTCGATAATGTCGGCTACACGGCGCGCCATCATACCTTCTTCGAGATGCTCGGAAATTTCAGTTTCGGTGACTACTTCAAAGAAGATGCCATTAAATTCGCCTGGGAATTCCTGACGGTGAGATTGGGTCTGCCGGCCGAGAAACTGTGGGTAACCGTTTTCGAAGATGATGATGAAGCGGCGGATATCTGGCTAAAGACTATGAAGGTCGATGCGAATCGATTCACGCGCATGGGTGCTAAGGACAATTTCTGGTCCATGGGGGACACGGGTCCCTGTGGACCCTGTAGTGAAATCTTTTACGATCATGGGGACGCTATTCCCGGAGGTCCACCAGGATCACCCGATGAAGATGGCGACCGTTACGTCGAGATTTGGAATTTGGTTTTCATGCAGTTCGACCGGTCCGCCGGCGGTGAAATGAGGCCACTTCCAAAGCCTTCTGTTGATACGGGCATGGGGCTAGAGCGCACAGCGGCGGTTTTGCAGGGCGTTTATACCAACTACGACATAGATCTTTTCGCCAACCTGATTAAATCAACCGCGGACATAATGGGTGTTAATGCCGACGGTGGTAGCTCCCTCAATGTGATTGTTGATCACATCCGGGCGTGTTCGTTCTTAATCGTCGATGGCGTGTTGCCGGGCAACGAAGGCAGAGGTTATGTACTTCGTCGCATTATTCGTCGGGCCATTCGCCATGGTAAGAAGCTAGGCGTCGACGACGCGTTCCTTCACAAGTTAGTCGCGCCCTTGGTTGCTGAAATGGGCGGCGCGTATTCAGAGCTCGCTAATGCACAAGCACATGTTGAGAAGGTTCTCGAGAAAGAAGAACGACGCTTCGCCGAGACGCTGGATCAGGGCATGGAAATTCTCGAAGCAGCGATTGGCGATTTGAATGGCAGCGAACTGCCCGGTGATGTCGCATTTAAGCTTTATGATACTTATGGATTTCCAGTAGACCTCACTGCCGATATTGCACGTGAAAGAAACTTGACGGTAGATCACGACGGTTTCGAGGTCGCAATGAACGTACAGCGTGATCGAGCGCGAGCAGCAAGTAAATTTGGTTCCAGTGAAACTTCCAGCATCAAAACCAATGTCGAATCGAAATTCACGGGTTACGAGTGCGTCAAAGGACCCGGAAAAATTGTCGCTATATACAGGAGTGGCGAAACAGTTGGCTCATTGATATCGGGCGATGAAGGCGTGATTGTTCTCGACGAAACGCCTTTTTATGCAGAAAGTGGCGGCCAAATGGGTGACATCGGCGTCATCGAGGGCGCGATCAGTTCGTTTGAAGTAACGGACACGCAGAAATCCGGTAGTGCCAATATTCACATCGGCACATTACGCCAGGGTCATATTAGCGTTGGCGACGAAATCGCCGCAAGTATTGATGCTGATCGCCGTGTGGCGATTATCTTGAATCATTCGGCAACGCACCTTATGCACGCGGCGCTGCGCATGGTGTTGGGCAATCACGTTCAACAAAAAGGTTCGTTGGTTGCGCCTGATCGATTGCGTTTTGATTTCTCACACGACGAAGGTGTTACGACAGAACAGTTGCAGGAGATCGAAAATTTAGTGAACGATCAAGTTAGGCAGAACATTCCGTCTGAGACAAACCTGATGAGTTACGACGATGCTGTTGAATCAGGTGCGATCGCGCTGTTCGGCGAAAAATACGACGATCAGGTTCGAGTGTTGCGATTGGGCGGCGACTATTCAGTGGAACTTTGCGGCGGTACGCATGTTTCCAGTACGGGCGACATCGGCGTCTTCAAGATTACGTCGGAAGGCGGCGTTGCATCGGGCGTGCGCCGGATAGAAGCCGTGACGGGCAAGGGCGCCTTGGAGTGGGTCGATGCAAATCTGCGGTCGCTCGATAATGTGGCGCAGGTATTAAAAAGTAATCGTGACCAGGCAGCGCAAAAAGTTGAACAACTTCAGCGACGAAACAAAGAACTCGAAAAAGAGTTAGCTGCGACTAAACAGCAGTTATTAACAGGCGGTGCAGATACACAACACGACGTCGTTGAGATTGGCGGCATTCAGGTCTTGGTCAAGCGTATGGATGGCGCGGATGCGAAGACGCTCCGCGATGCCGTGGACAAGTTTAAGGACAAGCTGCAAAGCGCAATTGTCGTGCTGGGATCGGTCGAGGATGGCAAGGTTCGCCTGGCTGCAGGCGTGACTAAGAACAATACAGACCGGATTCGTGCGGGCGATGTCATCAAGCCGGTCGCCGAGCAAGTAGGGGGTAAAGGCGGTGGCCGCCCTGATTTTGCTCAGGCAGGTGGCAGCGATGCAGGCAGCCTGGATGCGGCTTTGGCGTCCGTTCAGGGTTGGGTTTCTGACCATTTAGGTTAGTATTCACGCCATAATTTAATATGTTAAATAGCCGGGATTGCTCGAATGGGTACGAATGTCGAATTTCGTCTACAATAACAAGCGCTTATCAAAATACGTGCGTAATAAGAAGGGGCTAGAAGCCCCAATAAGGCAGGAGTAGGAAGCTATGCTGATCCTTACGCGACGCGCCGGGGAGACGGTCATGATTGGGAGCGATGTCACGATCACCGTTTTGGGCGTGAAAGGGAACCAGGTCCGCATCGGAATCAATGCACCGAAAGACGTAGCCGTCCATCGGGAAGAGATCTACGAGCGAATTCAGAGCGAGAAAAACGCTGGACATGGTGAGTTGGCCGCGGGCGGCGAATAGACCGGATTCTGGCTTTACCTCGCAGCATCCCATCTGTCCGTCGTCAAACAAATGGAACAGACGTAGCGATTATCTAAAGGAGAGTTTTGGAGACTGTAAATATTTCTGTGTAACTGCCAGGTTGAAATATAGTCGACCAAGCGGTCTTCAAATTCGATCATAAATCGATTCAGTGCGGGTTTCCAATTGTGGATCGGCATGGTC
>JABIUH010000199.1 GCA_018701055.1 Woeseia sp.
ATTCTCATCGTTACCGGCAGCACGGATGTTATTAAGCTGCTTGGCCTTCGTCGGGTTAACCACCAGATCATTTTGCCGGCTATGAATGCCGATGATCATACCCTCGTAGACTTCATCGCTGTGACTTGCCATCAGCTTGCCGCGTTCTTGCAGGTTAAAAAGTGCATACGCTAACGCCTTGCCTTGCACCATAGAGACAAGCACACCATTGTTTCGTTGCCCAAGGGTCTCTTTGATGTATACGTCGTATTTGTCGAACACGTGGTACAAGAGGCCGGTGCCTGAAGTGGCGGTCAGATATTCTGTTCGGAAGCCAATCAGGCCCCGGGTGGGAATACGGTAGTCGAGACGAACACGTCCACGACCGTCCGGTGTCATCGACAGTAATTCGCCTTTCCGACCGGCTAGACGGGTCATTACACCGCCCTGATAGTCTTCTTCGAAATCGACAGTTAGTTGTTCCCACGGCTCTGATCGGACGCCGTTTTCCTCGTGAAAGATGACTTCCGGGCGTGATACGGCAAGCTCGAAGCCCTCGCGCCGCATGGTTTCGATGAGGACGGAAAGATGCAGTTCTCCACGACCCGAGACTCGAAACTTGTCAGGATCCTCGGTTTCGTCAACGCGCAGCGCAACATTGTGCTTGAGCTCTTGTTGGAGGCGTTCGTTGATCTGTCGGCTGGTCAGGAACTTACCTTCCTTACCTGCGAATGGCGATTTGTTCACTTGAAAGGTCATGCTAATCGTAGGTTCGTCGATGGCGAGGGCGGGAAGGCCGTCCGGTTTGTCGCGGGGACAAAGAGTGTCTGAAATAGACAGATTGCTAATGCCGCTAAACATGATGATGTCACCGGCGCTGGCTGATTTGATCTTCCGTCGTTCAAGCCCATGAAATCCGTACAGTTCGAGAATGCGCCCGTTCCGCACTTTCTCGTCCGCGCCTACAATGCTGACTGACGCATTGACTTCTATCTTGCCGCGTTGAATACGACCAATACCGAGAACACCGACGTATGAATCGTAGGCGAGACTGGAGACCTGAAGTTGCAATGGCCCATCGACGTCAACGGCAGGTGGCGCCACGTTTTTGATGATGGCTTCGAATAATGGTGTCATATCGCCATCACGGTCATCTGAGTCGTTACTCGAATAGCCGTTTAGCGCTGATGCATAAACCACCGGAAAATCCAATTGTTCGTCCGTTGCTCCGAGACGATCAAATAATTCGAAGGTCTGGTCCAATACCCAATCAGGTCGAGCGCCGTCGCGATCAATCTTGTTGATGACGACAACGGGCACTAGTCCTTGCGCAAAAGCCTTTTGCGTCACAAAGCGAGTTTGTGGCATTGGACCTTCGACCGCGTCGACCAACAAAAGGACACTGTCGACCATTGATAGCACGCGTTCTACTTCGCCGCCGAAGTCTGCATGGCCCGGCGTATCAACGATGTTAATGCGATAGTCACGCCATTTGAGGGACGTATTCTTGGCCAGAATTGTGATGCCCCGTTCGCGCTCGAGGTCGTTTGAATCCATCGCTCGTTCGGGCACGGCAGCGCGTTCGCCCAGCGTGCCGGATTGCTGCAACAACTGGTCGACAAGCGTGGTCTTGCCGTGATCGACATGCGCAATAATAGCGATGTTTCGAATTCGCTCGATATCAGACATCAGGATGGGTTTCGGGGTAGTGCGAAGAGGCGCGGATTATAGAGTCGCGGCTCTGGAAATGATACGTCTGTAGCAACAATAAATGCGGACCCTAACGACAGCGGGCCGGATAGTGGATTAATGCTAATATTGCCGCCCTAAGTTAGTCAGGTTAAGGCATGAGGTCAGATCGGAAGCGCGCCATCGTGGTTGGCGCGAGTGTCAGCGGATTGTTAATTGGCCGCGTACTCGCGGACTATTTCGATGAGGTCCTGCTTATCGATAAAGAGTCACTCGATCGCGGCGTTGAGCCGCGCAAAGCGGTTCCGCAAGGAAACCACATTCATGGCATTTTGACCCCCATGGTCACGGCATTGAAATGGCTTCTGCCAGGGTTTGTTGATGATCTGGTCGCTGCCGGTGCGAATGTTTTCGACAGCGGGGCAGGTACCCGTTTCCACATCTTTGGCACACAGTTACGCAACGGACACACTGATCAGCCCTTAATCGGCTGCACGCGTCCATTTTTCGAACATCACCTGCGTCAACGCGTTGAGTCTCTGCCGAATGTACAGATTCGCGCGGGGCAGCGATTCGAACGGTGGGTGACCAGCGATGACCAGGCGCGAGTTGTCGGTCTAGAAATGACCGGCGCAGCCGGCACGGATAAACTCGCTGCGGACCTGGTGGTGGACGCGCGTGGCCGAGCATCCGCCTTGCAAAAAGAGCTCCCTGCTTTGGGATTTGATGCTGCCCGTCAAGAAGTGATCGGTATTGATCTCGGCTACACCAGCCGTTTGTTTGAAGCACCCGGATTCTCGCCCGCGTGGGATTTGTTGATTGTGAACCAGTCTCCGCCGGACGTTTGGATAAACGCAGTTGTGCAAAAAGTCGAGGGAGATCGTTATATCGGCACGCAGGTCGGCTATTTTGGCGATCATGCTCCAGCAGACGATGCGGGCTATATGGAATTCGCGAACAGACTCCCGGTACAAGAATTTGCGGATTTTCTTCAAATCGCGAAACCTGTTACCGATTATCAGCGCTTCGGTACCCGTGACTGCCGTATGACTCGATACGAGGAGCTTGATCGGTTCCCGGCGAATTTGTTGGTTGTGGGCGACGCCGTCTGCAACTTGAATCCGGTTTACGGACAGGGCATGACCAATGCCGCCAACGAGGCCGTGGAACTCCATCAGTCACTGGCTGAGCATTTGGGTCGCAATAGTAGCCTCGACGGTTTCACAGATGGATTTCGGAAACACCTGCCAAGCGTTGGCGCCGAATGGGCCTGGCAAATGACGACGGCAGCGGATCTGCAGTTTGAGCAAACCGTTGGAGATCGTTCTCGTAGCGGGCGTTTCATGAGTTGGTATATGAAGCGATTGTTTTTACGCGCGACAAAAAATCTTCATGCCCGAAAAGGAATTTTCGACGCGACAATGTTGGTCAAGCCGCCCCAAAGTCTAACGACGCCGAGAATGGTTTTGCACGCTTTAGGATTGTGAGACGTGCGTTGTATCGTGTGAGATTTTTACTGAGCCGAGTCGGTCGAGCAGAAACGGATTTTCGATGCAGCCATCAGAATAAGAACGGCGCGATCATTGCGGCGACCAGCAGCATGATGGGTAAAGCGAACCAGATAATTTGTTTGATCCCCAATTCGTGATCGGGATTCGGCCAATCCTCGGCCATAAACCCAAACACGACACCTCTATTTGGTTTCTTCTTTAGATTCCACATGAGCCCGGCACAGCAGTAAAGAATAGACGAGAGCACAATGTTGGAGGCCCACGTTGGCGGGTAATAGTC
>JABIUH010000198.1 GCA_018701055.1 Woeseia sp.
CCGGAGCCGCTGGGACTGGTGGCGACGTCGGCGCGAGTGTAGTGCAAGTCCCAAGTGTGCACGTCTCGGTAGGGCGCCGTGCTCGTGAAAATCGGCACCGCCGCTCGTTCCCCTTTGCGAAGTCTCAGCGCGGGAAGATTGTAAACGAACAAATCGTGACCGCCGCCGGCGCTCAGTTCTGGCGGCAAGTCAACACCGGCCACTTCGACGCCAGCAATCAGTCCCAACTGTCCAGCACTAAATCCCAGGTGGTCTGCAAGCGCTCCTATGTACATCGGTTGTACATTGAAAACCGCGACGGCGACGGTACCGATCGCAATGGCGGCAGCGATTGCGATTGGCCTGTCCGCGGCGTTTCGTTCGGAACTGTTTGAATTGTTCACTGCCATCTCGTTAAAATTTAATCATCTCTGTTTGAAATCGAGAGCATTGTTTTCCGAACTCGACCGTTGTTTATTCGTAGACATTGCCATTGTGTTGCAACCAACCGCTGACGTGTTGTTGTTGCGGATCGTGGTGCGTCCAATGGACGACGCCGCCCCGATCATTGTCTTCATACTGTCCGCTAAAATGAACGGTGTCGCCGGATTTTAGATTGGGCACTCGTGGGGCCAGGTCAATATTGTGGGCGATCAGAAGAGTGTGACCGTTCGCCAGTTCCAGAATGAATCGCTGGTGTCGGCTGCCGTCATTATCGTCGGAAAACACACGAACCACAGTCCCGGTCGCCTCAACTTGCCGGCCGCTAACGAGGGCAGGCACCTCGGTGCTCGCACTGTGTGTTGCGGCACCCGGCGTACTTGCGGGGCCACCTTGTTCCAGGCTGTATAAGTACATAGCCGCGAGGGCGACTATGATCGGTAGGACTGTTCTCTTCATTTGAACTAGTTAGGCTCACCGTCCGGGTGTGGCTGACACGCGGGCGGCTGCTCGGTGCTCCATGTCATTGAGGCAATTCGCCACCCATCGTCGGTGCGGACCATACTGAATACGTCCACCCCGCAATGAGACCATGCGCCATCAATGTAAATATCATACGGATACCAGGTCATCGCGACGGTTCCAGAGATCAAGACGGTCGGGTCAAATCCACGTTCCACGATATCAACGGACGGTTTTGACGCCCGCTGTTCTGCGGCCGTTCGCAAGTTGACTTCATGACGACCTTCACGCAGGGCGGTCGAAACGGTAATTGCGTCATCGAGCATTAAGTCGGCAAGTCCCGCAAAGTTTTCAGCCGTAATCAATTCAAGCGCCTGATCGGCAACCGCAAGAACTTCCGACTGGTTTTGATCGGCAAGTGCTTGCGAGGAATTGAACACGCAAACGAGTGCGAGTGCTGTTACCCAAAAATTGCGTTCTAAAATCATCAAATAATCTCCGCTAGCCGTGTTCATTGTTAACAATACGTTCTGTTTAACCGATAACTTCCGTGTACAGTCGATGCAAATTTAGGCCAAATAATTTTTCGAGGTCGGATGTTTTCATCCCACGTTTTGCGAGCCCCTCCCAGATCGTTTCCATACGTCGCGGCCCGTTCAACTCTTCGAAGTATAATGGCCATTCTTCTCGCACAAAATTCGCACCTTCTTCAGCTTTTAACTCCGCCAAATATTCTTCGTTGAGTTTGAGGCGGCGATGATCGCGGTCAGAGCCAATGCATACATGTTCAATACCTGCGACATTGATCGCATGTTCAATGTGTTGATAGTAATAGTGAACGGCATTGTCGACCTGCAATGTCATAAATGGCCGCATCTGGGTGACACCAAAGAGGCCGCCTTTGTCAGCAACGGCCCGAATGTTCTCATCCGTTGTGTTTCGATTGTGGTCATTCAATGCCTTGCAGCAGGAGTGCGAAATTATTACGGGAGCGCTGGACGCCTCAATCGTGTCTGCCATTGTCCGCATGTTGGCATGTGACAGGTCGATCAACATGCCGACATCGTTCATTTTTTCTACCAATTGTTGTCCGAATATCGTCAGCCCCGATCCATTGGTTTCGTTGCAGCCGGCACCCGCCCAATTTTGGAAGTTGTAAGTGATCTGACTGGAGCGGACGCCAAGACCGTAGAATACGTCGATGTTGTCCAATTCCTTACCGAACTGAGTCGAATTTTGAAAAAGATAGAAGAGGGCAATTCGCCCTTGATCTCTAGCGGTCTGAATATCGGCAACGCGAGTCGCCTTCATCCAATAATTCGGTTCCTGATCGATCAGCTTGTCGTAGGCAAGGACACCATCAATCGCCCATGCATAAGCTTCTGCTTCGAACGACTTCGGATCGCACAGCGTCACGGTAATGGAATTGATGCCGGAATCAATCATTTCGCGACAGAGGGAGTCGGTATAAACCTCGCGAACTTCCCCCATTGCGTCGATGACGAGTGAACTTTGTGTTGGTGTGTCAGCCGAAAATGCGGACTGAAGGCTGCTCGAGCCCAGTGCCGCTGCGCCTGCTAGAGAGCCCATGGAGAAGTCTCGCCTGGTAATCATGATTGCTCCCATTCAGAAATTAATGCGATGCCCTGCGGACGCAACCATACCAGTTGCGGCGCGAGGAGCTCAATTGATCGCACGCCTGCCCGCCGGACGGAGGCGTGGGCTGCGTGGCAGCAACGGCAGAGCTATAAGACTTCTTCCAGCGCGCCGATTAATGCATCTACTTCGCCTACCGTATTGTAGTGCGCCATGGAGACGCGTACACAACCGCCATTGTCGGTCAGATTTAGAAACTCCAATAGGCGGCGGGCATGAAAATCGCCAAATCGAACCGCAATGTTATAGGCATCAATTTTTTTTGCGATCTGTCCCGCGTCCTGTCCCTCGACAACAAAGCTAATGGTGGGAACCCGACGTTCATCGGAGCCGTTTTCGAAACCGAGAATGCGGCAGTCTGGTCGTGCGCGTAAGTAGGCAAGTAGCTTCTCAGCGATCGTATTTTCGTGCAGCGTAATTTGATGAAATGCACGTACGATTTTATCCCGAGTAGAACCGATTCCATCGACTTGCTCACCGAGTTCTGTCAGGTAGTCAACAATGCCTGTAGACGCGTAAGCAAGCTCATAACTCGCATTGCCTGGCTCAAGCTTTGCCGGCACTTTATCTTTGCCGTAAAAGTAGTGGTAGAGGTTGTCCAGTTCTCGAAGCAGTTCGTACTTACCGTAAAGTACCGCGAAATGCGGCCCAAAGACTTTGTACAAACTGAAAACAAGATAATCGACATCGAGCGCCGCTACATCAATTGCTCGATGCGGCGCGAATGCTACGGCGTCAACACACAGTTTAGCCTCTACGCTATGAACGAGTTTAGCAATGTCTGCAATCGGATTAATGGTGCCAAGAATGTTGGAAACATAGGTGACCGCCACAAGCTTCGTGCGATCCGACAGCAAAGATTGTAAGTCATCGAGGCTTAGTTCGAGCCGCTCCGGGTCAATGTTCCAGAACTTCAGCGTTACACCAAATTCCTCAAGCGTTGTCCATGGTCCTACGTTGGATTCGTGATCGGATACCGTGACGATCACCTCGTCGCCGGGCTTGAATTGACTGCGCATGCTCTTGGCTAGATTTTGTAATGCCACTGTTGATGAGGATGCAAAAGCAATTTCCTCAGGTCGGCTGGCATTGGTCAAATGCATCATCGCCTGCCGCCCCGATTCCAGTGCACCTGCCGCTTTAACGGACAAATCGTAGCTGCCGCCTGTTTGAACGTTCATGTTGTAAAGAAAGTCATTCATGCGCTCAACGCTGCGGGCAAGTATCTGCGTACCGCCGGCATTGTCAAAGAGTGTCCAACCATTATTGAGGCCCGGAAACTGGCCGCGAACGAAATCGAGATCTAGGGAGTTCAGGTTATTCAATGTTGCTCCGATTCAGTGCGCCAGGATGGCGCTTAGGAAATTTCTGGTACGTTGTTCTTGTGCATTGTCGAATATGTCGGAGGGTGTGCCGATTTCAACGATCTTGCCCTTATCCATAAAAGCAACGCGATCGGCAACTTCTCTGGCGAATCCCATTTCATGTGTAACGACTACCATCGTTACGCCGGACTTCGCGAGTTGACGCATAACATCGAGAACCTCACCAACCATTTCCGGATCTAGCGAAGAGGTTGGTTCGTCAAACAATAGAACTTTTGGCTCCATCGCGAGTGCACGCGCGATAGCGACCCTTTGCTGTTGGCCGCCGGACAGCTGGTCCGGATATTTATCAGCCTGCGATTCTATTCCCACCTGTTTTAGCAGCGAGAGCGCATGCTCAGTTGCTTCATTCTTAGTCTTTTTCCTGACGCGCATGGGCGCCAGGCTGATATTTTGACAGACAGTTAGGTGCGGAAATAGATTAAAGGATTGAAAAACCATCCCAACGTTTTCGCGAATACGCGTTAGGTTTTTGTCCTTTTTGACTGGCGTTCCGTCGACGGCGACCGCGCCGGGATGTTCAAACGTTTCGAGTAAATTGATACAACGAATGAGCGTTGATTTTCCCGAACCGGATGGTCCAATCACACATACCACCTCACCTGTTTCGATGTTGAGGTCGATATTATCTAACGCAAGAAAAGTGCCAAAGCGCTTTGACAGATGGTTGATTGAAATGACAGGAGTCATCGTGCGGAGGCCCGTCGCGATTTCTTCTCCATCTGGCCGACGAGATAGACCAGTGGCAGAAGAATTGCGATGTACATGAAGGCTGCTGCGATCAAAGGTGTCGGATTGGCTTCGAGTGCCTGTGCCTGTGTCGCTTGTTTAACGAGATCGGGCATCGCAACAACGGACGCTAGAGCAGTGTCCTTAATCACATTGATGCAATTGCCCGTCAATGGCGGAATCACAATGCGAACGGCTTGCGGCAGAATGACATCCCACATCATTTGACGGTAATTTAGGCCCAATGCAAACGAGGCTTCGAACTGGCCGCGTGGAACGGCCTCGATCCCCGCACGAAATATCTCGGCGGTATAGGCAGCTGATACCAATGTCAGCGAGAGAGCTGCCGACATAAACGCCGACAGATTTAGTCCAACAAAGGGCAGGGCGTAATAAACAACGATCAACAGAACCAATATGGGGATTGATCGAAAGAGGTCGATGAAAAGTCGGGCAACTAGTTGTGCCGGCCGAACGCCGTACAGTCGAATTAGCGCGATCGTCAGACCGAGAACCAGTCCAGCGACTATGCTGACAGCACCTAAGGAAATTGTGACTCGCAAGCCAGACAGCAGCAACGGAAACGAGCTGACGAATACTTCCCAATTGAAAAATGTTTCGACAAGGCTCACGGGCTTAACGCGGTTCCTAACGAATTGCCGGTAATTCGGTAATCTGTACCGTCGAACTTGTTAATGCGGGTTCTGAACCAAACCAGTGTTGATGCAACTGAGCGATAAGCCCTTCTTGTTTAAGTGCGCTGATGACATCGTTGGCTTCTTGTACTAACGCGTTCGATTTCGCAAACATCATTGAGTACCGCTCGCCCGTTTCTATGCGTTCGATGACCTTGAAATGTTGCTTACCCTTGATGAAATACTCTAAAGCTGGAATGTCGGAAATATAACCGTGAAGTCTTCCACTTTGCAGGTCAAGCATTGCTGGCGCGAGTCCCTCGTAGCGGCGAATATCCTTAAAGCCGTAGGTTTCGCTGTTGGCGGTGGTCCACATGTCACCCGTCGAGCCGGTGTCCACGCCGATAACCTTATCGCTCATATCGCTGAGCGTCTTTGCGGAATTACGGGTGAGCACGGTCAATGACTGTGCACTGTCGTAGTATGGCTGAGCAAAGGCGACAGATCGCAATCGTTTATCGGTGATCGTAATCGATGAAATGGCAATGTCGATACGCCCCGATTGCACTGCGGGAAATAGACCGTTAAAGGGGATGTTCACAATTTCGACGCTTAGACCGAGGCGTTTTGCAATTTCTTTCGCCAGATCGATCTCGAAACCGACGTAATCGCCACTTGAATCCTGAAATTCCCATGGCACATTGCCAATGTTAGCGCCGACGGTCAGATCCGCACTATTGGCTTGCGGCCCAAGCCAGCACGCGCAGGCAATCAAAACTAAACGAAAAAATTTCAAGCGTGCTTCTCCCTTTGCCTATTAGGGCATGCGCAATCGTTCTTTCCTAGCGTCGGTGGATTAAAAATTAGAGGTACCGCAATGCGCCGTCCGAATTGTCGATTCGCTCGGTGTGAACGATGCGGCTTTCGTATTCGCGCGTAACGACATTGCTGATTGCAATGAAGTCGGCCTTTGCCTCCTGATGATTCAACTCCAGTCGTATGTAACCGCGATGCCGACTGTCGGTCCAAACGATATCCTGATTCGTTGCTTGGTTGAGTTTGTCAAACTCATGCACACCCTCGTCGCCGAATGCGAGGCGTGAACTTGGTGAGGTAATGCCGGTTGAGCCAAGCTCGACGCCCATACTTTCACCGCGGTCATTTTGTAACGTGTTTGCCCAATAACTGTGACTATCTCCAGAAAGCACGAGTAAGTCGCTTGCACCGGCATTTTGGGAGGTTTCAAAAAATCGCTCTCGGGCCGCGGGGTAACCGCTCCATGAATCAAGGTCGTCCGGTACGCCAAATTCACCCAGTTGAGTGAGCGTATCGAGTAGG
>JABIUH010000220.1 GCA_018701055.1 Woeseia sp.
CTTCCTGTCACCGCCGCTACAGGGTCTGGCGCGCATACTGCTGCCGAGTTCTGATATGCCACTAGTCGTTCGGGGCTGCGATTCCAAACTTTTGTTGCGTGTCCGGCATTCAAAAAAGCGTTCGCGACTGCCGAGCCCATAGCGCCGAGACCAATGACGGTGATGTCGCTCACTTGATTGTCCGGAACAGGCGAGTCTTGCGTGCAAAGCAAATTGTGCCGCGATCAACTCTCACAGCGTCGAAAGATCGCCATGCACAACCTGGCCGCCGAATAACGTGACGAGTACTTTCGTTTCCGAAATGTCGACGGTGTCGATTTCAAACAGATTTTTATCAATAACGATCAGGTCACCGAGTTTTCCAACCTCGATAGAGCCCGTGCTTTCTTCGTGCTTGTTGAGAAAAGCCGCATTGATTGTAAAGGCAGCAATTGCCGATTCGAGATCGATGCGCTCCTCTGGTGTGAAGGGTGGATAGCCTTCGTCTAGTGCTCCAAGACGATCAATCGCAGTTTCCATCTGTGGGAAAGGATTTGCCGTCGACACTGACCAATCGCTGCCGAAAGCGACCAAGCCGCCGCTATCCTGAATGCTTTTGATCGGATACATCCAGCTGGTCCGTTCTTCGCCGATGGCAGGAACATTGAGTTCCAACACGTACGGATCAGCGTTTGCCCAAAAGGGTTGAAAGTTGGCAATGACGTCCAGCTCGGCAAATCGCGGTATGTCATCAGGATGAACGACCTGCAGGTGCGAAATATGATGCCGATTCCCAAGCGCCCCATTCTCGATCTGAGCTTCTTCGACCGCATCAAGTGCCTGACGAATTGCGGCATCGCCAATGGCGTGAAAATGTACTTGAAAACCTGCGGCATCGAGTAAGGGGACCACTTGTTTCAGGCGTTCGGGTTCAACCATCGGGATGCCAAGGGTACCGCCACCTTCAAGGTAGGGCTCGAGCATTGCCGCGGTGTAATTCTCCAGGACACCGTCTTGCATGATTTTGACGGTTGTTGGATGTAAAAGTGCGCTGTCGCCGAATTCCTCACGCAGGAGCAAAAAATTCTCAATTTGTTCTTCGCCCTTTTCGCGATCCCACCATAATGCTGCGACGACTCTCAGTTTCAGTTCGTCGATTGCTTCCAGCGATGCGTAGGTTTCCAGTTCTTTGCGGTTGACGATAGCGTCCTGAATCGACGTAATGCCAAACCCATGCAACATTTTCTGGGAGTACAGTAGCCCTTGGCGCCGTTCGTTTAATGACGTAGGTGGAATATGCGTCTGAACCAGGCTCATCGCCCCTTCCTGCAGGCTGCCGATCAGCGCGCCCGTTTCAGGATCTTTGTCAATAATTCCATCCGCTGGATTAGGCGTGTCTCGAGTAATGCCCGCAATTTCCAACGCGCGACTGTTCGCCCATCCTGAATGGCCGTCGGCAGAGCTGAGGAAAACGGGCTTATCCGGGACGAGTTCATCAAGGATGCTCTTGCTGGGTGCACCGCCGGCACCGAACACCGGCATGGACCAACCACCGCCCAAAATCCAATCAATACCAGGATTGGCGGCCGCATACTCGCCGATAACGGCACGGTAGCCTGCGAGGTCTGAGGCTGCGTTTAGATCGCAAGCTGAGGCTTCCAGCCCGGCGGAGATCGGGTGAATGTGACTGTCCTGAAATGCAGGTAAAACCATACGACCGGCGAGATCGATAACGGTAGTGGACGAACCGATAGATGCATCAACTGCAACGTCGGAACCGACATAGGTTATGACGCCATCAGTGATCGCAACAGCTTCAGCCCAAGTTCGACTAGCGTCGACCGTATAAATATGTCCGTTTGTAAGGACCGTATCTGCACCCTTTGGCGGTGGTCCGTCGTCCACATCGCCGCATGCAGCCGTGAAAACGGCAACTATGAGAATCGCTGTTCGGAGTAAGATATACATAATGCAAAATCCTGATTGATTCACTTGATGTTTCGTCGAATACTCCGATTATCGCTTGGCTACCTACGTAGCAACAGTGTTTTTTCGGCAACGAGCGGTGAGTACAGTGTTTTTCATCGAGTCACGAATGCTTCATAATTCAGGGGAGATCTAGTCATTGAAGAAAATAGTCAACATGGACTTTGCTCAGGAACACACGACGTCTTATTACGCAGAATTATGAA
>JABIUH010000165.1 GCA_018701055.1 Woeseia sp.
TCCTGTTGGTCTCTGTTTCATCTCAACTCCTCAGCTTAGGATGAACAAAAACTCTCTCTTAAACCAGATCTATATCTGTCCCATAGGCGCTGACGGCGTACAGGCTGACGAAATCGACTGCGTGCGACATTGTGCACGACGCCAAATACGAAAGTCTTCAAAGCCGATTGGTTGTCGAATTTTTCCCGACCGCTCAGAAGTTCTACGTAGGCCTGCTGCATCAGATCTTCCGCAACCGCATTGTCAAATCCGCACCGCGACAGAGACCAGCCAAACAACTCGCCATGAATATCTTCCAGTGCCGTTTTGGATATGTGCGGGTTATTGTCCAGCACATCATGGTCCTTCATGGATCCTCCAGAATATTGGTGGTTCCGGGGACTGATGCATATGACAGCTCGGTCGGATTCAGCATTGGCGTAATGCGCACGGACTAGAGGGTAAGAGTCTATGACTCTGACCTCCTTTTGACCTCGCCTCCAGGGCCGAAGTCACAGTCTTAGGGCCGAGTAGCGCTTCCTTCGGGGTCAGAGTCTGTGACTCTGACGCTAATCAACGAGTCGTGACGCTATTTCGTTGAGCCCATTCTGGCGTTGATTATCGCGATGAAAAACGGTAGCAGTCTTTCGGCTACGTCGCCAGGCGTATTGGGAAAAAACGAGATGAGTACCGTTAGTCCAAAGCCTGTCACCATTGCTGCAAGAGTAGCGGTAGATGAAACAGTTCTGCCCACCAGCCGCATGATCAAAATCGGCCCAAACGCCGAACCTGCTGCAGACCACGCAAACAGGACACGCGAAAATATGTCTGCACGCCACACTAGCGCGAGCGTCGTCGCAAGGATCAGCACCGCGACAATAGTGGTTCGAGTACCTGCCAAGCCACCACCGCGATTCCCATCCGCCAAATTCCAGTCGTAGGAAATCGCCGAGGCGGCAACCAGCAACTGACTATCGGCCGTCGACATAATCGCGGACAACACGGCGGCGAGCATGACTCCTGATATAACAGCAGGCAAAAGCTCGGTTGCCGTGTGAAATAAAACTTGTTCCGAATCACCAAGATCCACAAACAAAACACGAGCGCTCAAACCCAACAGCAACATTCCAGCATAAACGATGGCGGCCCACGCCAACGCAATCACCCGCCCTTGCCGCAACGCGTTATCGTCTTTGAGCGCCATGAATCGATTCACGACGTGCGGTTGCCCTGGATAGCCTACACCGATGCCGAAAAGACCAATGACGAAAAACACCGTTACGATTGCGCTTGTACCCATTGGCGAACCAACGTCACCGATCGCAGCCAGTCCGTTCGCAAGGTCGCCGAAACCGCCAACTGCAGACAAAGCGACGGCAGGTAACACAATACTCGCGACGACCATCAAAACACCTTGTATCGAGTCCGTTACGCTAACCGCCCAAAATCCACCGAGCAATGTGTAGAGCAACACAATAGCTGCACCAATGATGATGCTGGTTTGTTTGGAGATACTGAAAACCGACTCAAAGGCTTTGCCGGCTGCCTCGAACTGCGACGCGATATAAAAGGTAAAACAAAAAACAATGATTGCAGCCGCGATTCGAAGAATGAGTTTTCTTTGCGGGCCAATCCCAGCCGGGGCAACCACCTCACTCAACGTTACCGCATTTTCACTTTGCGCCAAGCGTTTCAATCGTGGTGCGACCCATACCCAATTCAACAGGAAGCCACCCACCGTTGCTGGAAACAGCCACAAGGCAGGTATTCCCCACGCATAGGCGGCACCACTCACGCCAAGCAAAGTCCAGGCTGATGAAGAGCTCGCCGACGCACTAATTGCCGCGACCCAAGGACCTAGCCCTCTACCCGCAAGAAAAAAATCCGCTACGTTCTTGTTACGGCCTCTAGCCCAAAGACCGACACCAACCAAAATCAGGTTATAAAAAACCAGCGTGATAAGTACGGAAGTTGTTCTGTCCAATTCAGTGAAACCTAGTCTTCTTCGAGACGGTTGTACTCTCGAAGTATGTTTTTCAGCATCTCGTGATCAATGTTTTTGACGGTGTTGCCGCGATTGCCAGTCATGTCTCGGCCCGCAATTAACGCATTGGTAATCGCTTCTTCTGTTGCCTGAACCGTTGCAGTGAACAACGCTCCAACTTCTTCGTTTGGTAGAGTATCAATCGAAACTCCCGCGCTCGCCTGGTTCGCATTTTCATTCGCCGTCGAGAATGCAATGAAAATATCGCCAGAACCATTTCCCGCAGTACTGCCTGTTCGTGAGAGGCCTAGCGCCGCACGTCGCGTCAGGCGTTTGAGTTGATGTGGCAGCAATGGCGCGTCGGTGCCAACCACGATGATAATTGAGCCGGCTTCCGTATTGTCTGGCAACACGGCAGAAAACACCATGTCCTCACGAATGTGCTCTCCAACCGGCACACCAGCAACAATGAGTTCATCACGTCGACCGAAGTTCGCCTGGACGAGCACACCAACCGTATAACGTTCGCCCGCTGCTTCGGTCACACGCGAGGATGTACCCGTGCCACATTTGAATTCGAAGCAATTCATGGCGGTGCCGCCGCCAACATTTCCCTCTGCGACGGGACCACTTTCGGCCGCTTCAATCGCAGCTGCCGCATGCTCTGGCCGCACATGGAATCCGTTTATGTCATTCAAGTAGCCATCCCAGGTTTCTGCAATCACAGGGAGCGACCACCAAAAACCCGACGAATCCGCCGCACCGTTCTCAAATCGCCAACGAATAGTGCCCTCATGCACGGCACCAATACTGTGCGTATTGGTAATCATAATTGGGCCTTCGATGAATCCGGATTCTTCCACCCATGTCGTACCGGTCATCTCGCCGTTACCATTCAAAGAGAACCAACCGCCGAATACCGGCTTGGAATTCGTTTCATCTCCGCGAGGTAAAATCGCGGTTACGCCGGTGCGAACGGCTTTATTGTCAGGCAAATCGGCAAGGATCGTTTCGAAGCCCACGGTAACGCCTGGCACATCCGTAATCGCGTTGTAGGGTCCGGGTTCGCCAGCAAATGGAATTCCCAAATCACGTGCACGTGGCTCGGCACCTAGTGCGACAAGCGGTAGAAAAAGACAAATAACGACGAATGTTTTCATTGATCGTGACCATGTTCAGTGGTGAGTGGGCTTAAGTAATTCGGATCCGTAATCCCAAGTTTGCGCATAGCGATGCCCGTTAAACATTCCTGCAAAATACGATTGGAATTTTGCGCAGTTGTATACCCCGGATCGACAAGTGGATTTAGCTCAACAAGCTCAAACCCAACGATATGCTTTGACGCACAAAGACCCCGTACGATCGGAAAGACTTCGCGTGTTGTTAGACCGCCCGGTTCCGGTGTGCCAGTGCCCGGCATGTAAGCCGGATCAAGCACGTCAATGTCGAACGAAATATATATGTGCTCCGGCCCATCTTCCATTGCTTCTTTAAACACGCGTTCTTTCACCGCATCCCAACCGTCTTTCTCAATTTCGGCCATCGGGTGATAGCGCAACCCTTGCTCTTGCATCCATTCGAAGCCAGCGCGACCTGGCCAGGAGCCGCGTAGGCCTACCTGAATAAAGTTCTTTCCGGGAACGAGCTTTTCGTTGAACAAGCGTCGCACCGGCTGGCCATGTGACAATAGATGCGACCCGCTATCGCCGGCGTCGTAGTGGGCGTCAAAATGTATGACGCCAACGTTGCCGGCACCGTACACATCTACAACACCGGCCACGTCGGGATACATCAGCGAATGATCTCCACCGACGATCATCGGAATAGTGCCCGATGCTGCAACATCTCTAACCATGCTACGAATGTGCTCAAGGCTGCGCTCAGTGCTCAGCTGATCGACGTTAATGTCACCGTAATCGACGATATTGAGTTCATTGAATGGCGAGACCTGCGTATGCATATGCGGCAGATTACTCATTCCTGTGCCCCCGTAAATGCTGCCTGTACGCAGAGCGCGAGGGCCAAAGGCGGCGCCTCTAAAACCTGTGCCCATGTCCAGACCGATGCCCATGATGGCGACGTCAATCTCACCCGCGACCAAGTCCGCAGGTGTCAGAGCAATCGGCAAGTTGAAAAATGTTGGGATACCGAGTTTGGGGCCTTCGCGTAAATAACGATTGATGTTGATCGGCCCGTCTTCCCGCGGTGTATCGAACTCCTTGGGTCGCAGCGTTTTCCAGCCGTTAAAACCCCGGTCTTCTGTATTAAGCGGAATAGCAGCCATATCAGTTTCAGGATTGAATGCGGCAAGCTCCTGAACGCGAATCATCGCATCGATATAGCCTTCGATCTCTTCGGGCGTTTTGCTTTTAAAGCGCCTGAATAAGATGTCGTGACTGCCCGCGAACTGAAAGATGCGCGGGCCGCGGATGAAATCGACTTTTTCATCTGCAATGCCTTCTACTTTTTCATCAATGAAGTCCGGCAAGTCCACCGGCTCGAATTCTTGCGCCTGAGCGGCTGCCGTGAAGGCGCATAATATGGAAACGGAAAGCCAAAGAAACCTTGAAATCATAGTGCGACCTTTGCGTTTTGATTTTTGTACGCCGATTTGCTGATGCCGTGGTTGCACGATCTTGATACGTTTGTCTTGGTTTGGATTGTGGAACCAGTGGCTAATTCGCGATCTGAATCAATGATACCGACAAAAAGGACGTTAATCCCCAATATATCCGTCAACTTGCAGGCCCTTTACCGGCACTACCTACCATTCTGGATCAATCGTGGCGGCGGGATTGGAAAAACGGACTAGCGAATATGAACGGTCAGCTACTAAGCGACTTCAGCGTGCACAGGCGCAAATGCGGTCGTTGCAACGCGGAAACCGGTAACCGACTGATGCACGGTTAGCGAAACAGTCTGCGCAGAACCCGCCGGTCGGAATGCCAGCAGCAACGTAATACCTCGATCCGGGTCGATGACCTGCTGTCGCGAGCCGGTATCACACTGCACTAAGAAGTGATCATCCTCAAAAGCCCCTGAATCAGACAAAGCGCACATGAATGCGTGCACTTGATTGACGATGCGCTCAGCGGCGGATGGCACATTCGGCTCGAATACCGCCCAGCGGGTGGCACGGTCAATTGCATTAGTGATCGTCAAACAGAGTCTGCGCGACGTCAGGCTGGCGAACTCGTCGCCGACTTGTGTTCCGTGTGTCAGCGTTACCGAA
>JABIUH010000195.1 GCA_018701055.1 Woeseia sp.
CGTGGTAGTAGGGTGTGTCTGAAACGCACACCAGATACTTTCTGGCTCTGGGCATGATCCAAACATTACGGAACGATCGACACTAAGAGTAGGCGGATATCTCTACAATCCTTGATGAAATGTGCCTGTCCAAGTTTAGTGCCGGCGCATCTCGGAAAAGTAACGCAGTAAGAACGGAAGGTTGGGTTATTTTCTAAAATCATCGTTCAACTCTACGCCAAGTCCAGCGCCGGTTGGGACCGCTATTTTTCCTTCGCTGTCCAGTGAGAATGGATCGTTCTTCAGAACATCGGTAATTAGTCTGTGCGGTCTGTATTCAACCATGCAGTATCTGGCTTCAGATAATGTTGCTTGAAATTGCAAATCAGCGGCTAGACCAACGGCTGTATTCCAGCCGTGCGGGATCAGATCTATACCATTCTTGCTGGCAGCATTTCGGATCAACTGCATCTGCGTCAAGCCCCCAACTCTGGTGCAGTCAGGCTGCAGAATGTTAACGACTTTTCGCTTCGAAATGTTCTCAAAGTCTTTCAGTAGAATAAAATCCTCGCCGCCAGCGATAGCAATACTCGCAGTTTGAGTCAGTCGCGCAAAGTCATCAAAAGCCTTCGGTGCCAATGGCTCTTCAATCCAGGCGTAGTCCAGTTCTCCAAGAATTTTTGCGGTTTTGTAAGCCCAGTCATAGTCTCCTATCCAATTCGGGTCAGAGCCATAAACATCCAGCATCAATCGAACATTTTTTCCAACGATGCTTCTTGCGAATGCCAAGAGCTTGGCTTCACATTGGTCCCATTGACTCTCCGATTTTCTGCGATCACGATGACCGAAGTTATCAATACAAATCTTGACGGCACGGAAACCCTGGTCGACAACAGAGCGTAAGGTCTTATCGAAAACGTCACCCGGCTTAGCCGATGTCATCGGTAAATCCACAGTCGCATAAGCAAGGACACGATCGCGCTTCCTGCCACCGAGGAGCTCACTTACTGATTGGTTTTTTTCCTTCCCGCGGATGTCCCAAAGTGCAATATCGATGGCGCTCATGGGGACCAGTGTCTTAGCATCCGCGCGGTGAAGGCTTGCAGGGTCTTGCTGATAAAGATCCAGGGCATTGCGCACCTGACTAACGCCTGTATAGGCGGAGCCAAGACCAGTGATGCCATCAGGCGTTGTCAGTTCCAACACGACCACGTCCCGTATATCCCCGCCACCCCAATCAACGGTTGGCAGCGAAATTATTTCAGCGTCTGCAATACTATGTTTCACGGTGATATAATTGCCTATTGACGTATGTCTTTAAGAAGAGGGCGACAGGTTGCTTACGTCTTTTAACAAAAAAACACCATCGGATGTTATTTCAGCAAGCCTCTTGGAGAACGGCGGGGCAATTGTCTTAAATCAGGCTGACGATGAGCTAATGGATAGAATCGCTCAGGAACTACGGGAGCCTTTGGATGCCAAGGGCCATGAATTTGAGAATGATTTTAATGGCTACAAAACTCGTCGGCTAGGCGGGTTGTTGGAATTATCCCGTTCCTCTGCTGAGTTAATGGTCCACTCGCTTACTTTGGAGATAGCCGATGCTGTCCTGAAGAGGCACTGTGAAAACTACCGTATCGGGAGCAGTACGGCCATTGAAATTCACCCAGGTGAGGATGCCCAGATATTGCACCGGGATGGTGATTTCTACCCGATCAGTATCCCGGGCGTCGAGTTTCAAGTTCAGGTCATGTGGGCGCTGACTGACTTTACGGCAGAAAATGGCGCAACTAGGCTTGTTACGGACAGAGACGTCCTGAAGGGCGTAAAAAATCGCGAAACTGAAGCTTTCGAAAACATCGATGAGTCCAAAGTGGAGCAGGCCGTCATGCCTAAAGGGTCCGCGTTCTATTGGCTGCAGTCCACCATTCATGGCGGCGGGGCAAACACGTCCTCATCACCTCGCTCCGGTGTGTTTATCTCTTATAGTCTGGGTTGGGTGCGCCAGGAAGATAACCACTATTTGATGATACCAAGAGAAGTTGCAGACAGTTATCCCGACCAAATCAGACGGCTTATCGGGTATCAGTCTCATGGTCCGTATCTGGGCATTTATCCGGGTGACCCGGACGGCAATTGGTGGGACGCATGACAAGTTTCGCAGAAGCTAGGGAGCCAGCTTTGACCCTTGATACCGACTTTGTACGATCGCAGTTTCCTGCCTTTCGCGAACCCTCTTTGGCCGGTTGGGCCTTTTTTGAAAATGCGGGCGGGTCATACATGTGTCAGCAGGTGATCGATCGATTGCTGACGTTTTACACACAAACGAAAGTTCAGCCGTACTACCCCTATCCGGCATCAACCGAAGCTGGCAAACGCATGGACGAATCGTATAGGCGTATTGCGGCCTATCTGAATATTGGGGAAGACGAGCTTAACTTCGGGCCTTCAACTTCGCAGAATGTTTATGTGCTGGCCCAGGCGCTTCGCCCAATGTGGCAGGACGGCGATGAGATTATTGTTTCCTGTCAAAATCACGAGGGCAACTCTGGCGCCTGGCGCCGCCTGGAAACCCAGGGCATTGTCGTTCGCGACTGGCACATTGATGAAAAGACCGGACGGCTGGCCGCCGATGATCTTGACGAAATGATCACCGCACGGACTCGTCTCATCACATTCCCGCACGCGTCCAATGTCATTGCGCACATCAACCCGGTACAGGAGATTGTCGCCAAGGCTCACAAGGCCGATGTCATCGTCGCCATTGATGGTGTCTCCTATGCACCGCATGGGCTACCGGACATTCAGGAACTGAATGCGGATATCTATTTGTTTTCGCTATACAAGACCTGGGGTCCGCATCTCGGAGCCATGTTTGTGAAGCGGGCGCTGACGAGTCAAATGTCCAACCAATCGCATTACTACAACGACGACGAATGCCATTATCGACTGACACCCGCGGGTCCAGATCACGCGCAAATAGCAGGCGCAGCCGGCGTCGCCGATTATCTTGATGTTGTATACGCGCATCATTTTGACGACGATCCCGCAAGTGCAGTCAAGGGGCGGAAGCTACAGCAGCTGTTTTCAGACCATGAAACCGCACTGCTGGTGCCGTTGCTCGACTTCCTCAACGCTCGCAGCGATGTAGTCATTGTCGGTCCGGATGATCCCGGCATCAGAGCGTCAACGGTCACTATTCTGCCGCTCGAAAAACCGGTTCCGGCGGTGGCGGCCGAGCTAGAAAAACAAAAGCTGATGGTCGCGTCTGGCGACTTTGATGGCATCAGGCAGCTCAACGAAATGAAGATCAATGAGGACCCGGGTGTCATCAGGATGTCGTTTCTTCACTATACGACGCGTGACGAAATTGACCGTTTGATTCGCGGACTAACGATCGCGCTCAAGTGAACACGGAAACAGTCATTCTTATCGGTGTATCTTTCTATCTGCTGGCCATGATAGCCGTTGGCATCGTAGTCTCGAAACGAGTGGGAAGCCAGGACGACTTTATTGTAGCCGGTCGAAAATTGCCTCTGTGGCTATGTGTACCGACGATTGTCGCCTCCTGGTTCGGTGCCGGCACTATGTTGGGGGCAGCCGGTACTGGTTACGCAGGAGGGTTTCTGGCATCGATCGCCACTCCCTTTGGTACCTCCCTGACCTTGATACTCATCGGTTTCTTTTTTGTTCGGACCTTGCGCCGAATGAAATTGCTGACGGTTGCAGATTTTTTTGAAAACCGCTTTGGTCACGTCTCGGCTATGATCGCCGCCGTTGCCCTGGTGTTATCCATCATTGGCTGGATTGGCGGACTGATGGTTGCATTCGGTTACGTATTTCAAACCATGACCGGCATCCCGATGGAGATCGGCATACTGGCAGGCGGTGTAATCGTTGTTGCTTACACGGCTATTGGCGGTATGTGGGCTGTGGCAGTAACCGACTTCTTTCAGGTTCTGATTATTGCCATCGGCTTGGTGGTGTTGCTGTTGGTTGTGCTGGTTAATGTTGGCGGCTGGGGTGTCATCGCTCCACAATTGCCGGAACATACGTTTCGTTTGGTGCCGCTTGAATACGACGCCGGAATTTGGCTGAATTACGTCAGACTTTGGGTCATCTTTGGGGCCGCAGACCTGGCGTCGCAATCGCTTATGCAACGGGTCTTTGCCGCAGACAGTGACCGGACAGCGCAAAATGCCTTTTATCTGGCCGGCGTGGGACATTTATTGATTGGGCTGATTCCTGTCTTCCTTGGGATTATCGCCATCGTCACCATGCCCGGTCTCGATGACCCGCAAACAATCGTCCCGACTATGGCAGTTGAATATCTGCACCCAATCGCCATCGCGATATTCGTTGGCGCGATCCTGGCCGCCATCATGAGCAGCGCTGATAGTGCACTGCTCGCGGCCGCCAGCCTGATAGGCATAAACCTTGCGCCGGCCATCAAAGGCGATATCAGTTCGAATCAGAAACTCAAGGTCACACGCATTGCCATCCCGATTATTGGCATTGTTGCGACCTATGTAGCACTTGAGGTTCAGCTCATTCTTGAGCTCATGATAGACGCGAATTCCTTTTTGCTGGCCGGTGTCGTCGGCCCGTACATCGCTGGTATTTGGTGGGCGAAAGCCAATCGTACTGGCGCGCTGTCGGCCATGGGCACGGGCTTCTCGGCCTGGGTTCTATCGGAGTGGATGTATCCCGAGCTGGCAGGAGACGTGGTCGGTTTCGGAGTTTCGCTGGTGACAATCTACATTGTGACTTTGCTCACGCAGAAGACTGACCCGCCCAAGCCGCTGGCCGATGAACATGGCGTGCCGATCAACCTGAAAGGTCGTCTCGGAATAGGCTAAAGCCGCAGCGCTGCATGGGCACGTTAGCTTGGAGTTTGTCCCTGTAGTGCTAATCGCATATGACTAAAGATCAATCCGCACCGACCGAATGCGCGAGTTCAAAACGCGTAGGCGTATTGGGTGCTCAGCAGAGGACTTGAACCGACACCAGAGATTCGTCATACGAGTGCATTGCCTCTGCTTATGGATCGAAAGTGACGTAGCCTTGCGGTCAGTGCACGCCTTCAGCGATAGTCGGACCAACCAGGGTGTCTGATCAAGAGAGACCTTTGGCTCATCGTGCCTCAATAGCGGAACGATTCCATTGACGACTGTGCACAATGTCCCAAGTGCCCACGTTGGTGCCCAATCCAGGATCACCTGCCGTTACTTAAGAGCATCTACCGGGTCGAAAATCTGACTCATTACGTGCTCTTGGGTTTCCTTGGGTTATGCAGGATCGCGAATTCAGTTCACTGAAAATCCACGTGTTATGACATGCTGCGGAATGCTGGGATGAAGTATCTGCATTGGCGCGGCATGGCCGGATTGTGTTGCGAATCGAGCGGCGCGATCCATGCTAAGAACATGCACCATGTGTTGCTTAATTCGGTTCGACCCACTGCAGTCCCACTTACGTGGGGCAAGGACGAATGTGCTTCGATTGAGATGGTCCGTCTTTGCGAGCGCAGCGACGCAATCTTATCGATCAATGCTTCAGCCCGTTACCAAGTGGATCGCCGCGTCGCTGCGCTCCTCGCGAAGACGCTCTACTACGTCTCCCCAAATTCAAGTCGACCAAACAAGA
>JABIUH010000346.1 GCA_018701055.1 Woeseia sp.
ACAAATGACGCAAGAAGACCGACAACTCTGTTCGCAATTCGCATTGACCTACCCATTCGCAGTTACTTTGTTTGCGGCGCGTACGCGTTCGTCAAGATCTAAAAGCGCAACTTCCGCGGACCCGATTGCACCTTCTTGCCAACTCGGGTGGTAACTAATTTGATCGCCGATCATGTAGTGTCGTCCACTTGCTGGTTGCTGCAACATTTTGTAGAATCGCTCTCGCGAATCGCCAGGCCATTGTGCGCCACAACCCATCATGTAATTCATGCGACCCCAGGCAACACTAACGCCGGACTCGATGTACTTCGAATACTCTTTGTGAATCTTATCGCCGCAATTTGCCGCGTATTCGATGCGTTCCGTGGGCGTCATCCGTTCGAAAAAGCCACTCGGATCGAAAAATTGATAGGCGCCGAGCACGACGCCTTTTTGGCTGTGAATGCCAGTGGACGGATACCAAATTTGGCCAATGCGTTGATCAGTGAAGGTCATACCACCGTAAATACCCTCGCGCTCCCAAAACCGTTCTTTCATTTGCAAGCCGAGCTTATAGCCGTGGCCAGGTTTCAGCGCATTAAGGCCACGCATGTATTCTGCAGGCAAATTATTGTGTATCGCATTCATGAAATGCGACGGGATGCTATTAAAGCAGTAGTCAACGCTCAGTTTTTCACGTTTACCCTTGCGGTTAAACGTGATGTCGACGCCGTCGTTCTGTAACGTAACGGCCTGCACTTGAGCATTCAATTTGATTGGGCTTTTTACGTTTTGTACAAATGCCTTGATAAGGCCGTCCATGCCACCGGGAATTTCCATCAACGGCTCGCCCCAATCGGGATTTTCGCTCGCCGCCAGGCCTCGTTCCCAAAACCGGCTGTTTAAAAGATCGTCGAAACTCATCGGGTCGTGGAGTACTTCGGGTCTCACAAATCCGTCTTTCTTGTATCCAGCGCGTAAACTTCCGTTGTACTTCCCGCCATCGTCGAGATCACCGTAGGACTTGGCGAAGAGTCGCATGCGTTCTAAATCTTCCGCTGACATGGGCCGATCAAAGATGTTCTTGTCGACAGCTTTGTGGAGGAGCTCGGAAAGGAAGCCTCTCGCGTCGGACAAATATTGGCTCACTCGTTGCGGTTTATTGCCAAATTGGTTTTCTTCATAGGTGTACGCTGGCCGACTCATATTGGCTTTGACGATTAGTGGTACATCGAGTGTCTTGCAGTAATGCAGTACGCGCCGATGATGACCTGGAATCCTTGCGGGTCCGGCGTTGAAATAGAGGTTTGGATCATCGTCAAAATTACAAACTTGCGACTGCCCCATTTCATCGACGGTGTCGCCGTGTCTGACCGTTAATACTCTGCCGCCTATTCGGTGCGACGCTTCAATAATGGTTACATCGTAGCCTGCACGCTCGAGTTCGTAGGCGATCGTCAAACCGGATAAACCGGCACCAAGAATGGCAATCGTTTTTCGCCGACCAGACACGTCCTGCAGATCCAGTTTGGCCATCGGCCCAGATTCTTGCATTAGACCAAGTGCCATACTGGTTTTGTAGACGGCGGTGGAGCCACCGGCAGCGCCAACCAAATTCAGAAAATGTCGGCGAGATAAAATTGTCTTCATACTAGTGATCCGAGATCCATTCGTCAGCTATGAAGTGTTGGTAACTGCTGTTCCTGAATAGTTCCTTGGCAGGTATGATTACTTAGCCAAGCGTCTCGCTGAGTAAGAACAAGTCGGTCAATAGTGCGCGCAAATGGATTGAGGCATTCAAATTATCGATGAGTTCTGAGCTAATTTTTTCTTGTGAAGAAACGAGCGCTATTGCCGCTATCGATTTTCTCGCGTCATCGATCACAACCGTCGAGAAACCTTCTCCATCATCCGATAACTGGCTAACGATGCCAGTTGCAGCTTCAGACATGCCCGTTAGCGTCGTACGCACTTCAGATCCGCCAGGACCGTCGTCTGACTCGCGGCCTTGTGCAGCGTACGCGAGCAGAAATTCGTATCCTGCTTCGATTACTTCAATATATTCAGGCAGAGGGTTACTCACGGCATCTCAAATCGTGTTGGTGTAGAAAACGGAAGGGTTTAGATACGTTAGGAAGTTTCGTCGGGTGTCCAACGCTCAGTGTCATGATTTGCGTCGAGTTCTTCCTTGGATATCCAGCCTTTGATCATTGAGCGGGTATAGAAAAGTTTTTCCGGTCGCAGTGCAAAGTATATGTGCATACAAATCACGCCGACCAGGGCCAGCGTTGATAGTCCGTGTATGAGAAACACCCAACCAAGCGATGCCTCTGTTAGTGAGTTTGAACGTTCCCACCAGGGCGAATCGATTACCATGAACATGAGAATGCCGCTCACAATAACCAATACCGTTAGAACCGTGACAGACGCGTGCATGCTCTTTTGCGCGAGAGAATACTTACCGGGTTTTTGCGACTCCTCGAATGGCTCTTTTAAGTCGCCGCCGCTGATCCACATATCGGCTAGCTTCTTAGCCAAAATCGACCGAAGAATGTGCAAAACAACAATGACGGTTAAGAGAATACCAGCTATCCAGTGAAGTTCGAGCCACGCAAATTCGATGCCGATAATTGGAGAAATGCCGGTGATTAACAGCGCGATCATGCTTGCAGCCATTAACCAATGGCTAATCCTGTCAATCATTTCATGTCGCGTGACGCGAGCACCGTCACTGGACGGCTTAGCACCGCGCTTCTGCGTTGCCTCGTAAATAGCGTGGCCCGCGATAATCAAAAATGCCGCGACAACAACCAACCACAATAGATCCCAGGAAACACCGCGGATTACTTCACGACCCCAAACATCACTCTTATAAGTTGCGAATTCCACAGATTTAACCTCGCATTGCGCGTCGCACCAGATTTTCCATCAGGGGCAACTTGAAATGATTATAATTAAGCGGTTTTGTTCCCTGGCTCGCTAACGCCGCTACTGCGTTAGCGCTTTCTTCTGACAGGGATTTTCCGCGTGCCGCGTTTTCAACTTGCGTTAAACGATGTGGAACACAAGCAACGCCACCGCAAACAAAGCGGCTGTCTGAAATCGTATCTCCGTCCATCGACATCGCCACCGCGACACTGACCAATGCGAAATCCCATACATCTCGATCAGCAACTTTTTCGAAGTAGAAGCGCTTCCCCGCCCATTTGGATGAAATACGAACGGCTGTCAAGACTTCGTTAGCGTCAAGAGCGGTCATTTGAGTGATGTGTGTATCTGGACCGACGAAAAAGTCTTCTGCAGGAATTTCACGGACCCCGTCGACGCTGGTTGCGATCATGATCGCTTCCAACGCAACCAGTGCGGTAGCGGTGTCGGACGGACTAACCGCTACACAACGGCTCGCGCCTAACACGGCATGCTCACGATTCATGGATTCTGGCCCATCGGCGTAACAGGTATTGCCGCCGGCGCGATAGCAGTCTAGCCCGCGCCGGTAATACCAGCAGCGTGTGTCCTGAGAAAGATTGCCGCCTAAGGTACCAACGTTACGTATCTGCGGACTGGCAACGCGGCCTGCGGCATCGGATAGCAAGCTGTAGTCACGTTTTATACGCTCGTCACGAATGATTTCACGCAGTTTGGTGGTAGCGCCAATTTCGATTCCATCGTCAGTTTCACGAATACCGTGAAGCGCTTCGATCCCATTGAGCTCAATCATGGCCTGCGGATTTTTTGCTCGGTCTTTCAGCCACCCGTAAGTGTCCTGACCACCGCCAACGAGCCATCCGCTGTCGCCAAATTTTTCGGCAAGATTGAGTGCATCATCAAGCTCAGTTGGTTGATAGAGTTGCACGTCTGGCATTACATCAAAAGAAGCCATTACTACCTCAGAAGTTGTTGGTTTGAAGTGGCAGGAAAGATTGTTCTCGGCCTGCAACGTGGTTAACGATCATGTCGGAACTCACTGGCGTTCTGCCAAATATGTGTCCGTCCAGTGCATCCGAAATAGCTGATGTTAGTGCGGCAACCGCGCAGCCCATCGCTGGTTCTCCGATGCCGCGAGCGCCAAACGGATTTTGTGGGTCTGCAATATCGACGGCACCCGTTCGGGTGACCGATGGCACATCCAGGTAGCTCGGAATTCCGCACTGGTGGTAGCTTACGTTGGCGGGCAGTCCGTTTTGTGGGTCATACACATGACGTTCCAGTCCTGCCATACCCATACCCCATACCGCGCCACCCTTCATCTGTTGCGCCAGTCCCTTGGGGAAAAGAACCGTGCCGCATTCAGCGATGCCGACATAGTCGAGTATGTCGTACTTACCTGTTTCAAGATCCAGTTCGATTTCTACGAACGCGCAAGCCAGACCCGGAATGACGCCTTCCTGGGGAAGGTTATCTTTCGCCACACCAACCAGACCAGTACCGGCAATGTTTTGTACGGAACGTGCAGTGATTTCGTTTATATCTTCTGGATACGTCTGACCGCTGTACTCCCCGCCAAGTTGAATCGCGCGAGCAGCAATGGCGCCGTAGGACATGGCGAGTGCTGGGTTATCGATGCGGAAAACGCGTTGACCGTCAATGTCATAATCTTCCGCTTCGCCGCCCATCGTGTCTGCAGCAATAGCCTTAATCTTGCGTAACGCATCCATCGCTGCGACGTAGTTCGTGCGGGTGTGCGCGAAAGTGCTAACGCTACCGGCCTGATACGAATTCCACGGCAGGTTTTTTTCACTATTGCCGTTGTGAATTTCGCAATTGTCCCACTCTACTTTCAGTATTTCGGCCGCAGCTCGGGAAGTGGACGCATAAGAATAGGTGCCTAAATTCCCGACACCGGTGTGCACGTGCAATTTTCCATCCGGCGTTATGCGTATCAATCCGTCGAAGCCTTTCGCGCCGGCTGAATGGTAGCCTTGTCCGATGCCCAAACCCCGAACTTTGGAACCATGACGTTTGGTCTGATTACGTCGATTGGTCCAGCCGAACATTTCGGCGCCCTGATCGAGGGCTTCCTTAAGATAGGCACTGGTCACAGGCTTCTGGTCCGCATTGACAGTGGTTTCATTGTTCGCTGCGTTTAGTTTGCGGACTTCTAGCGGATCAAGTTCCAGCGCTTTTGCTGCCTTGTCCATGATGGGTGCCATGACCGCTGCTATCTGATTTTGTCCAGGGCCACGTTGCGCCCCCCGAGGCGTTGTATTGGTCATAACGGGTAGGCCGCGGAATCGCATTGCGTCCGGATCGTAAACCATCGAGATTGCGCCGCCGGCGGATGAAGCATCCCCCCCGGTCGCGTTCGAGCCGATGTCTTCAATGATGAAGACATCGGTTGCCGTTGCCTTGCCTGTCTCGTCGAAGCCCATACGCAGCCAGCCCTGAAACCCTACGCGTGCCGAGCCCATGTAATATTCTTGTTCGCGTGTGACGCGAAGTTGCACGGGCCGACCAATTTTTTTGGAGAAATAACCGGGTAAAACGGCAATGGGGTAGGCGCCGATTTTCGAACCGAAGCCACCGCCCGTATTTTCACTTATTAAGACGACATCCTTTGTTTCAACGCCCAGCATGCGCGCGAGACCAGGCATCCAGAAACTTTGACTTTGTGCCGATGCGTGCACGTAGCAAGTACCGTTTTGCCAATAGGCCATCGCAGTTCTTGGCTCCATGCTCATATGCGCGTAGCCGGTAGTCACGAAACTCTCTTCGAACACTACTTTGGCGTCTGCGAATCCTTTGTCGAGATCACCGTAGGTCCATTCGGCGGCAAACTCGCCGCTAGGTTCCTTGCCTGCGCGGAACTCATCTATTTGTTCTTTGGTCCATTTGATGGTGCGAAATCCTGAGCCTTCGCTGGAGCGCGCGTAGACGTTTCCTTCTTCGCGTGCATTTGGCCCGCCGGTCAGCAAACTATCGAGCGGATCCGTTACAAACGGCAACGGTTCAATGTCGATCTTGATTGCCGCTATTGCATCTTCCGCTGTTTTCTCGTCCAGTGCAGCGACGGCAAGAATCGGAT